>QWPU01000011.1 GCA_003671065.1 Planctomycetota bacterium
GTTTGGTGGAGGTTGATCGCATTGATATTGCAAAAGATATTCGCGCGAAGGCCGCTGCTCGCGGCTGCGAAATCTTGCTTCCGACGGATCATGTGTGCGGACGCGCACTCATCGCTGGCACTGAAACGACATCAATCATTGGTGCGATTCCAGATGGTTGGATGGGTCTAGACATTGGTAGCGCAACGCGCGCGCGCTTTGACGCGGCGATTCGTTCGAGCAAGACCATCGTGTGGAACGGTCCGATGGGCGTGTTTGAGATGCCGCCGTTTGATGCGGGAACTCGCGCGGTGGCGAGTGCAGTTGTTGCCGCGACGAAACTCGGCGCGGTCACGATTGCTGGTGGCGGCGACACGGCCGCGGCCGTCGAAGAGTTTGGCGTCGCTTCTGAGTTGTCGCATGTGTCAACGGGCGGTGGTGCGAGTTTAGAAGTGCTTGAAGGGAAGCATCTCGTTTGCCTTGATGCCCTTGACGATGCTTGATGCAACCGCCGCATCCGCGCGCACGATCGTGCTGCTCGGTCCCACCGCGGGCGGCAAAAGCGATCTTGCGCTTGAGCTCGCGCGCCGACTTGGTGGCGAACTTGTTTCAGCAGATTCCATGCAGGTCTATCGGGGAATGGACATTGGAACCGCGAAGCCCACTGCCGCCGAACGCGCGGAGATTCCGCATCACGCGATTGACCTCGTTGACGCGACGGACAATGGATTCACTGTCGCGTCGTGGCTCGCTGAAGCTGATCGCGCGATCGATTCAATTCGCGCGCGCGGACGCGTCCCCATTATTGTCGGTGGCACCAATCTCTATATTCGCGCGTTCCTCGAAGGGCTTGATGAAGCGCCTGCAGCTGATGCTGAGTATCGCGCGTCGCTCGATCTAAGTACGAGTGAAGCGCTGCACGCGCAACTCACTGCAGTGGACCCCGACCGCGCATTGATGTTGCATCCCAATGATCGCCGTCGCATCATTCGCGCGCTTGAAATTGCCCACAGCAGCGGCGAACTCGCGTCGAGTCGGCGCAGCGCCTGGACTGAAGTAGAGATCACGCCGCGACGAACGGATCTCTTCACGGTGATCCTCGATTGGCCAGTGGAGTTGGTGAATCGACGCATCAACGCACGCGTCCGCGCAATGTTCGCGCAAGGATTTGTCGAGGAAGTCCGCGCGTTGCAAGCACGCGGCGGGTTATGCATGCAAGCACGCGGCGCGGTCGGTTACCAAGAACTGCTCGCGATCACTGCAGACCCAACGCGACTCATTCGCGCGCACGAACTCGATAGCGCATTCGAAGCGTGCAAAATTCGTTCGCGTCGTCTGGCCAAACAACAGCGCACTTGGCTGCGTCGCTTCGCTGGAGTGAAGCCAGGAATCATGCTCAGCTGCGATGACAGCACGACGACCGCAGCCCTCGCGGACGCGTGCACGGCCGCGCTCACGCGTGCGTAGGTGCGCGTGCGCATGTGCGCGTACACGCAGATCCGCGCGGGCGCAAGTCGTTCATCCGAGGATCATCCGCGGATCATGGAAACAAGAAATCGCCGCGTGTCGCTTGACGCGCAGTGGTGCTTTGCTCTATTCCCCCATTCTGAAACTTCCATCAGTCAGGTGCATCCTGACCGATGAAAGGCAGATCAAACGCACGAAGTTGGCGAGCAACGACGGGACTCACGATGGCTGCAAAGAAGACGACCACGAAGAAGACTCCAGCGAAAATCGCTGCAAAATCACCTGTAAAAAAGGCGGCGGCAGTGCGTCGTCGTAAGGCATCCCCCGCTGCAGCAGCACTCGGAGATCAGTTCGCCGAGGTTGACCATGGAGACGAGTCCGCCCTCACTCACGCAGGTGGCGGCGCGGCGCTTGTGATCGTCGAAAGCCCTGCAAAAGCGAAAACGATCGAGAAATATCTCAAAGAGATCGGTCGCTTCCATGTCGAAGCAAGCAAAGGTCACATTCGCGATTTGCCTGAGCGTGCGGAAAAGATCAAAGTCGCCGGCGCGAAGGTTGTGCGCAAGATCACCAAGAAGGGCGAACCGAAAGTTGTTCCGCCGCCGAAGCCGATGGATATTCCAGGCGTCGATATGAATACATTTGCGACGACCTATGTCGTGACCGCAGATCGACGCGAGCTCGTGTCGAAGTTGAAGCGGCTCCGCAAAGGCGCGTCCGAGATTTGGTTTGCAACAGATCTTGATCGCGAGGGTGAAGCGATCTCGTGGCACATCGCGGAAGTGCTCGGCGTCAATCCCAATGACGCCAAGCGCGTCGTGTTCAACGCCATCACCAAGAGCGCCATTAAGGAAGCCTTCGAGCATCCGCGCGCTATCAACATGCCGCGCGTCAACGCGCAGAACTCGCGACGCATTCTTGATCGCATCGTCGGCTACGGCATCTCGCCGCTGCTCTGGCGCATGATGCGTCAAGGCGGATTGAGCGCGGGCCGCGTGCAAACGGTCGCTGCGCGTTTGGTCATTGAACGCGAAGAAGAGATTCGTGAATTCGTGCCTGCGGAAAGTTGGGAAGTGCTTGTTCGTCTGACGGCGGATAGCGCGCAACGCGCCGCGCTCGCCCGCGCGCTCACGGCCTATCTCGCTGGTCGCGACGACAAAGACCGCGCGCCAAGCCAGAAGGATCGCGTGCAATGGTTGTCGAAAAACGCGGTGCTTGAAGCGAAACTCGTCGCGATCAATGGCAAGGCGTTTGATCTTTCGGCTGATGCGAGCCTCAGCGCACCGAAGGATCTCAGCGTGTCTGTGCAGAGCGCGGTTGAATCCGCTGGTCTCGAAAATGTCACCATCGGCACTCGTCGTGAATTACGCGCAAAGGGCGCCGCGCAGTTCATTCGCACTGTGAGCGGTCGCGTTGGCGCAAGCGTGACCTATCGCGTGATGAGCATCGACACATCGCGTAAATCGCGTCGACCGATGCCTCCATTCAAGACCAGCACCCTGCAGATGGCTGCATCAAGCGAGCGCGGATTTTCAACCGATCGCACCATGCGCATTGCGCAGCAACTCTACGAAGGTGTTGATCTCGGCGGCGAACGCGTAGGTCTCATCACCTACATGCGTACTGATTCGACGCACATTGCGGGCGAAGCACTGCACTCTGCGCGCGACTACATCAAGAAGACTTTTGGCGACGACTATGTGCCTGAAAAACCGAACTTCTACGCGTCAGGCAAAGATGCACAAGAAGCTCACGAAGCTATTCGACCAGCCGAAGCGTGGCGGACTCCGCAATCCGTGCGGCCGTTTGTGTCGAGCGAGCAGTACGACCTCTACGACCTCATTTGGCGCCGTTTCGTCGCGTGTCAAATGTCACCGAAGCAATACGACCTAACGACCGTCAACTTCGAACGCAGCGACACACCAACAGGTGCCATCGTGCGCGCTTCGGGCAGCGTCGTGGTGTTTCCTGGCTATCTCAAACTGGTTGACGACATTTCAGAAGACGACGCGGAAGCAGTGTTTCCGAAGTTGAATGCCAAGCAAGAACTCGCGGCTGTCTCGATTGATGCACTGCAGCGCTTCAGTGCGCCTCCTTCGCGTTACAACGAAGCATCACTCGTGAAAGAGCTTGAAGCGCGCGGCATTGGTCGACCAAGTACCTACGCGTCGATTGTCAACACCATCTCCGCACGCGGCTATGTCGAGCAAAAACAACGGCGCTTTCACGCGACTGCGCTTGGCGAGGCGGTGGTGAGTTTGCTCATCGGCGGCTTCCCGCTGCTGTTTGATTACGAATACACGCGTCGCATGGAAGAGCGTCTCGATCTGGTTGAAGCGGGCAAAGAAGATTGGTGCGAGATTCTGCGCGAAGTGAAGGCGAAACTCGAAGGCTCAACGCTCGATGCGTGCTTTGCCCGCATGCGTGAAGTTCCGCTCTGGCGTTGGACGAAATATGCCTGCCCGAAGTGCGGCAAGCGCGCGAAGGAACGCGTTGGTGGTGGTCGTTGGTTCATGTCGTGCTCGGGTTACCCTGACTGCGAGTTCGCTTCGAGGCTCAACGATGACAACGAACCTGTGAGCGATGTATCGCTTGACATGGTGTGTCCAGTTGACGGCTCGAGCATGGTGCTGCGCAGCGGAAAGTTCGGCAAGTACATCTCGAGCGTGAACTACCCAGCCGTGAAATTTGTGGTGCGCCTCGACAAGAAGGATCAGATCATTCTTCCGACAGCGCCACCGATGCAAGATCCTGCGGTGAACTGCAGTAAGTGCGGCAAAGTGTGCAACATTCGCGATGGAAAACGCGGAATGTGGCTTGGTTGCAGCGGGTTTCCCAAGTGTCGAGGACGCGGTGATTTGAAGGTGCTTGATGAAGCACGAGTGCTCGAGCTCAAGGCGGCACTCGCAGCGCACACCCTCACGAATGCTCCCGCGCAAATATGCCGTCGGGACGGCACTGCGATTGCGGCGGGCACTCCTGCTCGTGATCTCATTCTTCCTGAAAGCGTCGTGGTGCTGCCGATTCATCCAGAGCCAATTCCGACTGACGCGGGTGTGCTCTCTCCTTATCGAGCGGCCGAAATCATTGCAAGACCCTTCGTTGAGGAACTCCTCCTCGCGGCGAAGAAACGCAAGGCGAATACGCCGATTGAAACCGAGTAACGCCGCGCGAGTCGAGTAGTCACGTGCAAAATTTCGCTACGCTCTCTTCATGAGTGAGTCTGCGTCCTCTGAGAAGTCATTAAGCACTGCGTCGCATGCCGACGCGCTCACGCGGTTGCGCGCAATGGGCGACACCGACGCGGTCCTTGGACTCGAACGAGTGACGGAAGTGCTGTTGCGCGAAATGGTGGCGCGTCAGCAAGTGCTGTCGCAAGTCGGCGCCGACATTCGCGCGCGCCGCGACAGTGCACGCATTGTCCATGATCGAACGCTTGCGCAGATTCGCCAAACGCGAAGCACCGACCTCGATCAGGCGAAAAAGAGCGACGAGAGCGCACGAACTGAAGCGAACACTGCGCACGCAACAGCGTCGGACGAGATCCGTTCCTCGCGCGCGAGCAAGCTCGATGAGCTTCAAAACACTTGCGAGAACGAACTCGCACGACTCCAGCGAAGTCTCGAAGAATCGTTGCTTATGGCTGAAGCAATGCGAGAAGCGGGCGAAGATGAGGTGAAGGCTTCGACTCGTGAACTCAATGATCGCTTGCGCGCGAAACTGAAAGTGGCGGCGGATTTGGAAGCGAAAGCGAAGGTGTATCTCAAGAGTTGCAGGCTCAAAGTACCGAGCGTGAGCGCGACGGCGACGGACGCGATGAGTATGCCTGCTGAAGCGGAGCTCGACGCGCTACTGCTTCGCGGCGAAGAACATCTCACGGCGATGCATGCGACTCGGGCCGCGCGGCTGCTCAGTGGTGTTGCGCCAATCTTGTTGTCGATTGCGATTGTGATCGGCGCAGGTGTCATCGGTGGCGCGGCGACCTTGTTCGATCCGCTGCGATGGGCCACGACAGCAGGATATTCTGCGCTGGGCGCGCTTGTGGTCGTGATCATTTTGCTGGTGATCGTGCGAAGCATTGCCGCGAGTGCGATGCGCCGCGTGTGGGAACCATTCCAAGCGGATCTCGCTGCGATCAGTGTGGCAAAGGCGCGAGCAGAACGCGAAGAGGTGGAGCATCGCGACGCGCGACTCTTTCGTCTCAATGATGCCGCGCAATGCGAAGAGTTCGATGCGCATACACGCTACGACGCGCCGATTGCTGAAGTGCCTCGCGCGTTGAAGCGTCGAATTGAACGCGTTGAAGTTGCGGCGCGTGCGCAGACTCACGCGCTTGATGTGGAGTTGCAACGCGCAAGCGAACTCGCGAAGACCACACTGCTAGATGCAACGGAGCGCATCGAGCACTTGGCGCGTGCAGCTGAACTCGCGGAAAATACGCGTGCTGCAGCCGAAACAGCGGCGCTTGCGGCTGAGGAAGAATCGCGGCTCTGCGGCGCGCGCGATCACTGGGTGTCGACAGCGTCTGATTGCCGCGACACGCTCACCTTTGTGCAGATGCGCAACACTGCCTTGCATCCAGCGTGGAACGCGTTTGATTTCGCCACGGGCGGACTCACGCGTGAACGCGCGCCGTGGTTTCGCTTCGGTTCGCTCTCAATGAATGCCGCCAAGCAACCAGGTGGGCTCTCCGACGATCCCGCGTTCTTCGTTGACATGCCTGAGCGCATCGAGATTCCTGCGGCGATTGCCTTTCCATTGCGCGGAAATCTCGTGTTTGAAACGACACCAGCCTCACGACCCGCAGCGCTCGCTGCCGTGCAGTCGTTGCTCTCACGACTCCTTGTCTCGATCCCCCCTTCGAAAGTCCGTTTCACATTCTTCGATCCTGTTGGTCTTGGCGAAAGCTTCGCAGCCTTCATGCACCTCGGCGACGAGTTCGAGCAACTCGTCGGCGAACGCATCTGGACCGATCCGCGCGCGATTGAGCAACGACTCGTCGATGTCTCTGAGCACATGGAAACGGTGATTCAGAAATATCTGCGCAACGAATTCGAAGACATCGATGCCTACAACGAAGCCGCGGGCGAAATTGCCGAGCCGTATCGCTTCTTGATTTGCGCTGATTTTCCCGCGAATTTCAGCGAGCAAGCCGCGGCGCGCATGAACTCGATTCTTCGCGCCGGTCAACGCTGCGGCGTGCATGTCGTGTTGCTGCGTGACTCAAAGAGCGATCTGCCTGAAGGTATTTCGAAAGCCGAAATCGAAGCAAGTTGCCAAGTGGTGCGCGCGAATGCGACGGTGAGTGGCGGATGGTCGTATGCCTCGGGACCGTTCGCGTCACTGCCGCTCACGCTCGACACGCCACCTGCTGATGAAGTGCTCATTCCCATGCTCACACGCATCGGCCGCGTGGCAAAGTCCGCTGCGCGCGTTGAGGTTCCGTTTGATGCAATCGCTCCAAAGCCCGATGCGTTCTGGTCGCTTTCTAGCGCGCGCACACTCAAAGTTCCCGTTGGACGCGCAGGTGCCACGCGCTTGCAACAGTTTCTTCTCGGCGAAGGCACGAGCCAACACGCGCTCATTGCAGGCAAGACAGGTTCAGGAAAGTCGACGCTGCTGCACGCGATCATCACTGGACTTGCCACCTGGTACTCGCCCGATGAAGTCGAACTCTGGCTCGTCGACTTCAAGAAGGGTGTTGAGTTCAAGACCTACGCTGAACACGCGCTGCCTCACGCGCGCGCGGTCGCAATCGAAAGTGATCGTGAGTTTGGTCTGAGCGTGCTTGAAGGTCTTGACGCGGAATTGTCGCGTCGTGGTGAGGCCTATCGCGAAGCGGGCGTGCAAGATATTGCGAGTTACCGCGCGATTCGCCCTGATGTGCGCATGCCGCGCGTGCTGCTCGTCATCGACGAGTTTCAAGAGTTCTTCCTCGATGATGATCGCGTTGCGCAAGGCGCGTCGATGCTGTTGGACCGCATCGTGCGTCAAGGACGCGCCTTCGGTATTCACGCGTTACTCGGCTCGCAAACGCTCGGCGGCGCGTATTCACTTGCGCGAAGCACCATGGGACAAATGGGTGTGCGCATCGCGCTGCAATGCACCGAGGCTGATTCCCAACTTATCTTGAGCGACGAAAACTTGGCGGCGCGATTGCTCTCGCGACCAGGTGAAGCGATCTACAACGATGCAGGTGGACGCGTCGAAGGCAACAGCCCATTTCAAGTCGCGTATTTGCCAGATTCAAAGCGCGACCTCTGGCTTGATGAGATCAAGCGACGCGCCCACGGTCGCTACGACGCGCTTCCTCGCATTGTGTTTGAAGGCGATGCGCGCGCGGCGATGACGCTGCATCCTGGAATTCGCGGGCAGCTCGCAGCTGATCCGCGTGGTCAAGTTCGTGTGTGGCTCGGTGAAGCCGTCGCCATCAAAGATCCGACATGCGCGCGTCTTGCTCGCGCGGCGGGAGCCAACATTGCTGCGATCAGTCCGCGCGATGACCAAGCGGTCTCAACGACTGCGGCGTTCCTGCTTTCGCTTGCTCGTGAAGCGCCCGAAGCGATCATCGATGTGTTCGACGGCACCCCTGCAGACGCGCCTGAGTTCGGTGTGCTTGAACGATTCGCGCGCGAGCACTCGATCCGTGCGACCTTCAGTGCGTATCGCGAAATCGAAGCAAAACTTGCGGAAATCGCGCAGGATGTCACCGAGCGCGCCGACGCGACGGGTCGCGAGCGACGCTTCCTCGTGGTGCATCAATTGCAACGCTATCGAACACTGCGACGCAACGAAGACGACTTCTCTTTCAGCGCGAGTGACGCCCCGCTCTCGCCCGACAAACTGCTTGGCGGCATTCTTCGCGAAGGTCCCGCGTCGGGCGTTCACACGCTGGTGATGAGCGACACGCTTGGTTCCTTGCAGCGCGCGTTTGATCGCAATGCGCTGCGCGAGTTTGATTGGAAAGTGCTCTTCCAGATTTCGCCTGCTGATTCGTCGACGCTCATTGACTCGCCATCGGCAAGTCGCCTCGGCACCAATCGTGGATTGCTTCACTCGGAAGAATTGGGTCTGCTCGAGAAGTTCCGTCCCTACGCGCTGTGACGCGCTTCAGCTCGCGCCGCCGAGAAGCGCATCGAGGCGTTTCTCGCTCGCGGCAAATGCGCGCGGAAGTTTCGGCGCGAATCGACTGATCTCAATCTCGTCACACATGCGCGAAAGATTCTGCAAGTGAGTCAAGTGTGCGCCGTGGGCATGATGGGCTTCGCGGACACGCGCGCGCAATGGTTCGAGTTGCGCATCAATGTCCGCGTCATGCGCGCTTCCCAATTCGCGCAAGCGATCAAGACGCACCTGCAACATCTGGATCAATCGAAGTCGATGCATGAGCTCAATGCGAGGACATCGCGCAAGCCCTTCAAGCGCGGGCGAACCGAGCACGAGCGCGAGCCGCGCAAGAACTCGCGCGCGTGGCTCGCCGTTGGGATCAGGCTTGATATTGGCGGTGCGCGCGAGAATCGATTCGCTGCCGACGAGCATGGCGTGGAGCGTGCGCAGCGACACATCAACTGAGTCATGCAGCGAGCGTTCAAGCGCGCGCGCAAGCGCTAAAAACGCCTCAATCGAGCGCGGCGCGATGAGTGGATCTGGAATCATCTGTTGCGCAACAACTCGTGCAACAAAGTGCGTCATGTCGCTCACCGACGCGCGGGCAAGGAGCGTGGAAACCTCTTCACACAACGGGTGATACGCCATGTGATGTTCCACCGCGTCGCGGCATTCGCGCGCCAGCAATTCCGCAACTGCTGCGGAGTGTTCAACCAGCGCGTGCGTCTGCGCACCGAGCACGCGCAGCGCGACGCGTCGTTCACCATTGACCGTTTCTAGCACGAGCGCAGGAAACCCTGTCAACGCGATACCAGCGCGCGTGTAGTGCAATTCACGCGCAATCTCTTCGTCGGGCATCGCTGCAAGCGTGTCGCGCTCAGTTCGATGCACAGGATCACTCGATCGGTCAATCGTCGCGCGCAAGCGATCTTGCGCCACCGCGCGAAATGTTTTCGCAAGCGCCGCAAGATCGCGGCCACTTCCAAGTTCGCTGCCGTCAGCATCCATCACGCAGAAGCGCATCAACAAGTGCGGAGCGAGCGTTTCAACGCGAAAATCATTGCGCGTAATCTCAGTGCCCGCAACGGCAGTCAAGTGCCGCGCCAGCCGCGTGAGGAGTGAGCCGCGTTGAAAGTCGAGCGTTTCGATCGCGCCTGAGGTCACCTCTTCAATCGGAAACAATCGCACGCGCAACTGTTTGGGCAGCGAACGAATGAGCGCGTCGATCTTCTCGCCAAGCACGCCGGGAACCATCCACTCAAACGGCGCAGGATTGATGAGCGCGAGCGCTTCGACGGGAATGCGCGCGGTCACGCCGTCGGTGTCATCGCGTGGATCATGCGTGTAGACCAGCGGCACCATGAGCGCGTCAACTGCGAGTTGTTGCGGGAAATCAAGCGGATCCGCGCGCAACGCGCCATCTTTGAGCAAGTCTTCAGCGCGCATGAACAGTGCGTTGGGATCGGACGCCTCCAGCGAAGTTCGCCACGCTTCAAACGAAGGCAGCGAGTGAATGGCCGCGGGCACACGCGCCTCGTAGAACGCGAGCGCCGCTTCTTCTTCGAGCAACAAGCCGCGTCGACGCCCGCGCGCTTCTTCACGCTCGAGATCTTCGCGCAGTGCTTGATTCGCCGCGAGAAATGCACCGCGAGTGCGCGCGCGATAATTCACGAGACCTTCAGTAAGAAAGATGTGGCGCGCGCTCACAGGATCAATCGGACCCCACGCGACTCGCTTGCGCGCGACCACCACCAACTCGCCAATGCTCGTGCGTTCCCACGCCGAAACTTGTCCTGTCACTTCAACAAAGTGCGGTTCAAACTGCACGCGCGAGCAGAGATGCGGCGCCACGCGCACCACCCAATCGGGTTGCACGCGCGCGCAGATTCGTGCGAAGCGCTTGGTCGTCTCGACAACTTCTGCAGCGACGATCCAGTTGGGTCCGCGTCGCACCAGCGTGCTGGAAGGATGAATCACGCTGAGCGCGCCACTCACGCCGCGATACTCCCCCTTCTCGGTGCGCGCAAAAACATGCGACGCAAATCCTGCGATGACCGCGCGATGAAACGCGCCTTGATTCGGATCACGATCCGACTCCGCACTCGGCTCACCAACGCGCAATGCGAAGTGCTCAGCAAACACATCGCGCAACTGCGCCACGGTGTCAACCCACTCACGCATGCGTTGATGCGAAAGAAAGTTCTTCTCGCACCAGCGTCGACGCGCGCTCGAACCGAGTTCCTGCGTCTCAGTGCGCCAGATGCGCCACATACGCAGAAATGTCGAGAAATCGCTGACAGGATCGCGAAACCGCGCCTGCGCCATTTCCGCTGCATCGCGTTGATCAGGTGGACGCAATCGCGGATCTTGCACGGCGAGCCCAGCAACCACCACGAGCACATCGTTGGTGCAACGCTCATCAACTGACGCGAGCAACATGCGCGAAAGCCGTGGATCAAGCGGAAGCAGACTCATCGCGCGACCAACACGCGTGAGCTTTCCTTCCGCAGTCGACGCGCCCAATTCGACGAGCGTCGCGCGACCATCAGCAAGCAACCGCGCGCTCGGCGGATCAACAAACGGAAAGTCTTCTGCGCGACCAAGATTGAGCGCATCCATCTGCAAGATCACGCTGGCGAGATTGGTGCGCAAGATCTCGGGCGGCGTGAACTCCGCGCGCGCCGCAAAGTTTTCCTCTGAATACAACCGCACGCACATGCCCGCCGCAAGGCGACCTGCACGACCCGCGCGTTGCCGAGCGCTCGCTTGCGAAATCATTTCGACGGGAAGTCGTTGCACGCGCGACTTCGCGCTGTAGCGAAGGATGCGCGCGTAGCCAGGATCAATCACCGCGTGAATGCGCGGCACAGTGAGCGAAGTCTCCGCGACATTGGTCGCAAGCACGACGCGCCGCTTCACGCCAGGCGCAAAGATTCGTTCTTGTTCCTCAATGCTTTGACGCGCGTAGAGCGTCACGACTTCGCTTCCAACCTCACCCTTGCGCGTATGCGATTTGAAGTGCTGCGTGAGATGCGTTTCAACTTCGCGAATCTCGCGTTCGCCCGAGAGAAACACCAGGATGTCGGGCTTGGCACCAACAAGTGCGACGCTTGCGAAGTGCTCATCAATCTCCGCGATTGCAAGCGTGATCGCTTCCAACATCCGCGGATCTTCTTCATCGACATCGTCCTGCTCAAGCGGTCGATAGCGCTGCAGAATTGCGTGCGAACGACCGTGAATCTCCACGATCGGACAGTTGCCGAAGTGCGCGCTCAATCGCGCGACATCAATCGTCGCGCTCGTGAGAATCAACTTCAGATCCGCCCGGCGCATCAGCAGACGCTTGAGATATCCAAGCAAGAAATCGATGTTGAGACTGCGTTCATGCGCCTCGTCAATCAGAATCGTGTCGTAGGCTTCAAGCCGAGGATCCGCGCGCGTTTCTGCAAGCAACATGCCATCGGTCATGACCTTCAGCAATGTGTCGCGGCCTGTTTCATCATTGAAGCGAACCTTCACTCCAACCACGCCGCCGAGTGTGAGACCGAGTTCATCAGCCACACGACGCGCGACGCTGCGCGCAGCAATTCGGCGCGGCTGCGTGTGGGCGATGCGTCCATCGACCCCGCGTCCAAGCTCAAGGCAGAGCTTCCCAAGCTGCGTGCTCTTGCCCGACCCAGTTTCACCCGCAACCACCACGACTTGATGCGTGCTGAGCGCCTCACGCAACATGGGAAGTGCGCTAGTGAAGGGCAATTCCGGCGGATACGACACGATCGGCACAAGACTTCGTCGGCGAGCGCGCTCTTGGATTGACCGTGTGAAAGCCATATCCAGCGCCGCAAGCGCTCGTGGATCAACTTTCGCAGCGTCCCGAAACGCGCGCTCAAGTCCACCGAGGCGCGCACGAAGCTCGCGTCGGTCAGCAGAGAGGACCTCATTGAGGCGAGAGAAATAATCGCGGAGTGGCAACACCTAGAGGGCGACAATATCCGAGAGCACACATACGCGACAACGCGAGACAGAAAGGCAGGCAAACGCGTTACACTTGCCCCTTCACTTCGGGCGCTTAGCTCAGTTGGTTAGAGCGCCGCCTTTACACGGCGGATGTCGCAGGTTCGAGTCCTGCAGCGCTCATTTGGAAGTAGTCGTATGACGAGAAACAGCTGCAACCTTCGCACTCAGTTTGGCCGCGCGCCTTGGAACGCGCGTGTGGGCGCGTGCCTTTCAGCGCTTGCACCAACCTGCGCACTGCTCGTGGTGATGCTCCTCGTTTCCTGCGGCGAACTCATTGAAGTCGTTCCAGCGCGCCCCAAGCAAGATCGCGCAAATCCCGCGAACTTCGCGCTCGATGTTGATCCGATGATGCGCGGAACGGTCGCGAGCGAAACTGCAGTTGACGGCCTCAACTCAGTGATCGTTCGCGGCTACGGCCTCATCGTTGGTCTCAACGGAACTGGCGGTCGGCTCATGCCTGCCGAAGTGCGCGCGATGATGATTCAGGAACTCGCGCGACGAGGTATCGGAAATCCTGCGACGAGTCCTGAAGGTTGGACGCCCGAAACCGTGCTCAACAGTCCTGACACTGCGGTGGTTGTTGTCGAAGGCATTATTTCGCCAGGCTCACCCAAGACAACCAAGTTTGATCTTCGCGTGAGCGCGCTTCCTGGAACCGATGTCACCAGCCTTGAAGGCGGACGGCTCTACACCTCGGATTTGCGCCCTGGTCCGCTGCTGATTGGTTCGCGGCAAGCCAAAATCGTTGCTGAAGGCAAAGGCAATGTGTTTATCAATCCGTTTGTCGAACCCGGCGCGACCAAGCGCGATGCGGTGAATCGTCTCGTCGGTCGCATTCTCGATGGCGGCACGGTCACACAAGACATGCCGCTGAAGTTGAAGCTCGCGACATCAAGTCACACGCGTTCGCGCACGATTCAAAGCGCGATCAACTCGACCTTCCCGCGCGAGCCGAATCAGAAGAATGAAACTGCCCGCGGGGAAAACGCTGACTCAATCGAACTCAGTGTGCCGCCGAGTTACAAAGACAAGAGCGCAGACTTCATTCAAATCGTGCGTCATCTTCCGCTCGAAGTGACCGCGTCAGAAGCGACGGCGGTTGCGGTGCGCAAGGCGCTCATTGCTAATCCTGGTTCGAGTGAAGATGCCATGTGGCGCTTCCGTTCGCTCGGCAAGCGCGTGCTACCGATCATCCAAGATCTCTACACCTACGGCGAAGAAAACCCGCGAATGGCAGCGCTTGAAGCGGGTGCCGCGCTTGATGATCCGCTGGCGGTTCATCCGCTTCTCGCGATGTCGCTCGAAGGTTCGATCGAACATCGAGTGCGCGCCATCGCGTTGCTTGGTGAGATGGGCTTCAATCCTGATGTTGATCTCGGGCTGCGACCGTTGCTCGACGACGCTGATGTTGATGTGCGACTGGCGACATATGAGGCGCTCGTGAAGCGACACGATCCGTCGATTATGAGCCTTAATATTGACGGAAAGTTTGATGTCGTCCTCGTGCCAAGCACCATCCCCTTGGTGTATGTAGTGCAATCTGGTCGACCGACGATTGCGGTGTTTGATCGCACGCTGTCGATCGAACGCCCGCTCACGCTGTCAACATGGAGCAATCGACTCATGCTGCAAGCCAACTCGGGTGATGAGCAGGTGCAGGTGTACTACCGCGCTACTCCCGAAACGCGCGCTGAGAACCTGCTGACCGACCCGCGACTCTCCGAATTTCTTCCGTTTCTTGGCCACCAAACCACCGTGGAAAAACCATTTCCAGGTCTCGGTCTGAGTTACGGCGAAACGATCGGCGCGATCCATTCGCTCTGGCGTGCGGGCTACATCAAATGCGATTTCAAGGCCGAACAAGACAGGATTCTCGCAGCAATTCTTCGAACGCAGAAGGAAGAAGAGCACGCGGTGCGACCTGAGTTTGACCCTGAAGAACCGTTCGATGACGGGACTGCGGTGACCGATGGCGGGATGAGTGATCTTGGTTCAGTGTCGCCGCCACCTGCGGTTGAAGTTGTGCCGACAACACGCGATACTGTGCCTCGGTAGGCGTGCGACAGAGCGCGCCTGTGAGAGAGATTGTGAGAGAGATTGTGAGAGAAATTGTGAGAGAAATTGTGAGAGAGATGCTGGATCGATGCCACCTGTTTGTGTGGCTAGGCGCGAGCTGAAATCGGCCACACAGAAGAATGACTCAGCGCTTCAACAGAGGCGCTCAAACGACACGGAGGTCGAGTCGATGCGACTTGCAAAATTGGTGCTCAGCGGTTTCAAGAGTTTCGCAGACACAACCGAGTTTCGGTTTGATGCACCAATCACTGGCATCGTCGGCCCAAACGGCTGCGGCAAGTCCAATGTGGTCGACGCGATCAAGTGGGTCTTGGGCGAACGCAGCGCGAAAAGTTTGCGCGGCGGAGCGATGCTTGATGTGATCTTTGCTGGCTCAGCCGCTCGCAAACCTGCGGGCATGGCGAGCGTGACGCTCAGTTTTGAGAATCCTCTGCTGGCCGAAGCAATTGATCGCGGTGAAGACGACACGCCGCTGCTTGACCCTGAAACAGACCCTGAAACTGGCGAGCCGATTGAGCGCGTCATTGATCGTCGCGCCGTGCGCCATCGTCGGCTGCCCATTGATAACGATGCGGTTGATGTCACGCGACGACTCACCGCCGACGGAAAGAGCGACTATCTCATCAACGGACGCAAGGTCCGCCTCAAAGACATTCGCGATCTCTTTCTTGATACGGGCATCGGCAACGACGCGTATTCGATCATTGAGCAGGGCAAAGTTGATGCGATGCTGCTGGCTAATCCTGTCGAGCGCCGCTCGATCTTGGAAGAAGCTGCGGGTGTTGCGCGCTTTCGCATGCGCAAGATTGAATCGACGCGCAAACTTGAGAGTGCCGAGAAGAATTTGGTGGCTACGCGCGAGCAACTCGCCAACACTGAGCGGCGGTTGCGCATTGTGCGCAGCCAAGCTGAGAAGGCCAAGCGATTCCAAGAACTCGATGCACGACGGCGCTATCTGCGTCGCGCGCTTTCGTTGGATGCGTTCCATGAATTGTTCGAGCGTCTGAATGGACTCACCAGCGAACTTGCGGTGCTCGAAGTTGAGAAGGCGTCGCTCGTTGAAGCGCTCGCACACGCTGAAGATGCGAAGCAAGACGCGGAGATCGCGCGCTACGCAGTTGACACGGAACAGCATCGACTCGAGCAACGACGGCTTGAATTGCAGGGTATTGAAGGCCAAGCGAAGCAACGCGCTGACTTTGCGCAACGCACGCTCGGTGAAGCCCGTGGCGCGCTTGATGCTGAACGCGCGCAGTTGACTGTGCTCGAAGCTGATGCGATGACGCTTGCGGATGCAGCCGTCGAGGCACGCGCGCAGTGTGATGCGGCGCAAGCGAGTGCGCTGCTGATCGAACAGCAGACGACGACCGAAGGGTTGCGCCGCCAGACTGCTCAGCAGCAAGCGTTTGAAGCGCAGCGCGCGAGCGATGTCATTGGCGAACAGGCGTCGCGGCTTGAGCGCGAGCGCGGTGCGCATGCGCAGCGGCTGGCTGGTATCGAATCGCGTTCGCGTTCCCTTGGCGATGAATTGCATCGACTTGATGCGCGCATTGAGCCGTTTGCGAGAGAACTCGACAGCCAGCGCGCTGCGCGTTTGACGCATGTCGTGCGCGCGAGTGTTGCTCTCGACGAGATCAACCGCATTCAAAGCCAACTTGATCAGCGCAACTCCACAGCGACGACGCTCAGCGACACGCAATCGAAACTCGCGCGTGAACTCGCGACAGTGCGTGACGACAAGACAGCGGTGGAAAGCCGCCGTCGCGTGCTCGACGAAATGGGACGCGCCCACGAAGGTCTCGGCAGTGGTGTGCGAGCAGTGCTCGCTGATAGCACGCGCTTTGCAGGCGTGATTGGCGTCATGGCGGACCTCGTTGACACTGAACGCATGCACGCGCCCGCTGTTGAAGCGGCGTTGGGTGATCTGCTTGAACTCATTGTTGTCAGCGAAGAGAGCACGCTCGCGACGCTTGCCCAATCCGCGCTTGCGCTGCGCGTGCGCGTTGCCTTTGCGGCAAACACGACTGCGAGCGTTGCCTCGGCCCGCTCGGTTGCAAGCATTGCTGGCGCAACTCCCCTCTTCGAACTCGTGCGTATTGATCCGCGCATTCGTCCGCTCGCAGAACGCTTGCTTTCAAGCACTTTTATCGTTGACACCATTGAGCGTGCCGTTGAATTGTCGCATGGCGCACTCGCGGGTTGCCGCATTGCCACGCGCACTGGCGCGCTGGTTGATGAACGCGGCCGCGTGATTGCCAATGCCTCGGCGCGTGCTGATGCGGCGGCTGGTGGCTTCCTCACATTGCGCGCGGAACACGCGGAACTCGTTGAGCGCTCCAACGCGCTTTCGGTTGAAGTCGCGTCGCTTGAAGAGCAATCGTTGCAACTTGATGTCGAGTCCAAGGCAGCGCAAGAATCGGCGCGCGTGTCGAGCGCGGCTCTTGCCGATGCACGGCGCAGCGCCCTCGATGCACAGCATCAAACGGAACGACTCGAACAACTCATGCGTCAAATCGAACGCCAACGCGACAGCGCGTCAAGCGAACGAGGTCATCTCATTGAACGCTTGCGTGTCAGCGAAGAAGAAGCGCACACCACGCAGGGCAAACTCGAAGCGCTTGCGATTGATCTTGCGCATGCGACACAGGCTCGCGATGAATCACGCGCCAAACTTGAAAGCGCGAAGAGTGTTGCTGCGGATGCAAGCGAAGCGCTGGCTGCAGCACGCGTGAAAGCGGCTCAAGCGCAAGCGGAACTCGATGCGGCGCGACGCGAAGGTCGCCACATTGAAACGCGCGCCACGGAAATCGCGCGGCAAGACAGCGCACTGCGTGAAAGCGTGCTTCGCCGAACTGCGGCGATCGAACGAGCCGAAGCGATGCTCGAGGAAAGTTCAGTCGCGCTCGCGGAAGCGACGACGGGGCTTGCGGCCCTTGCCGAGGAGTTCAGCTCGATTGCGGCTCGTGTGCGTGCTGCGCAAACGGCGGTGGAAGAGTTCGCGCGAACGGTTGAGGCTGCGCGCAGCGAAGCGACGCGTGTCGAGCGCAATGCACACGCGGTCGAACTGTCGCGTCGCGAACTTGAAGTGCGACGCGAAGGTCTTGAAGAGCAAACGCTTTCCGAGATCGAACTCGATTTGCGCGGCGCTTACGAGGCGTATCTGCTCGAACGCGCGACTGATGGTTTCGAAACCATCGAGCGCGACGCAGCCCAATCAGAAGCCGACGAGTTGCGCGAGATCATTCGCAAGCTTGGCAATGTGAATCTCGATGCGATTGATGAACTCAGTCAACTCGAAGTGCGCAACGAAGCGCTTGCCAAGCAACTGGTCGACATCGATAGCGCGAAGGCAAGTCTCGAAGCGCTCATCTCCGAACTCGACGAAGCAAGCCGCACGCGCTTCCAACAAACCTTTGAACGCGTGCGCGAAACCTTCGCGGGTCAAACGGGCATGTTCCGTCGACTCTTCGGCGGCGGCAGCGCTGATATCTATCTGCTTCCGCTAGAAAACGGCGAAATCGACTGGTTGGAATCGGGCGTCGAGATCCGCGCGAAGCCGCCAGGCAAAGAGCCGCGCGTCATCAGCCAACTCTCAGGCGGCGAGAAGACCATGACTGCGGTCGCGTTGCTCATGGCAATCTTCCAATCGAAACCGTCGCCATTCTGTATCCTCGACGAAGTTGACGCCGCGCTTGATGAGTCAAATGTTGAGCGGTTTTGCCACGCATTGTTGCCCTTCCTCGATGTGAGCCACTTTATTGTGATCACTCACCACAAGCGCACCATGCAGGCGTGTCACCAACTCTACGGCGTCACCATGCCTGAGCGTGGCGTGAGCCGTCGCGTCGCCGTGAAGTTCGACGAAGTCGGTGTCGACGGTCGCTTGTCGAAAGCGGCGAGTGAGCGCGCGGTGCTAGAGCCGCAGGCGCTGCCCGAGATCAACGCCGACGATGATTCCATCACGCCCAAACTCGCGCATGTCATCGTGGAAGTGATGCCCGAACGCATCGCAACGCCAAGCACTGCGCTTGCCGGCGCGTGGGAATGATTCCAACGAGAGTGAGTGACTGCTAGTCGTGGATGATGCGCCTCTCATCTCAGCCTGGCGCGCACACGCGACTCATCAGAGCGTTGAGGCGTTCTTTCTTTCCGCTCGGGCGCGTATCAGTGATGTTGTTCGAAGCAAGCGCCCGATCTGCGTCGCGAGTGGCGCGTGCTGCAAGTTCGAAGCCTATGGACACCGCATGTATGTGACGGGTTTGGAAGCCGCGTTTGTCAGCGCGCGAATTGATGCCGCTCGTGCACTGCGCGCGAGCAATCCACTGCATCTCTACGAAGTTCGCGACGCCCACGCCCGCGGCGATTGCCCCTACTTGCGCGCCGGCTTCTGCGGCGAACATCTCGAGCGCCCACTCGGCTGCCGCATTTTTTTCTGCGACAAACAACTCGATGTCGGCGGATCAAATTGGCAAAGCGATCTCTACGAAACACTGCACAGCGAAACGATCGCGCTGCATGAGCGACTCGCGATTCCATATCGCTACCTCGACTGGCGTGAAGCGCTTGCGATGGTGACGAAACCTGCTGACAGGGCCTGATTCCCTCCATGAATCGTGGACACAATCAACCGACAAGTTTGAACTTGCCAGCCGTCTCCATTGGGCCAACGGCTCGAGATCCCTTCGCCCAACCAATCAGGCTGTAGGAGGGCGACACTGATCTGCGGCCAGAAGAGTCGTGATCTCAAGCTTCCTCTCCACGATGATCGACTCAGCCGCCACCGTCGTCGCGTTGGAAATACAGCTCTTCCTTTGGTTGAATCACCACGAAGCCCTGGCCCTCGAATTTCAGCTGGATTGATTCGCCGCTGCCTCGGCCGAGAAATGTCTTGATGCTCATGTCGGTGTGCACTGTTGGTTGCAGCGAACCTGACCACGCGACGGTTGCGTTGGGATCAGTAAACACTGGCTGACCAGGAATCACTTCGAGTGCGAGCGGTTCGAAGTGCGTGGTGATTGCCAGCATGCCGCTGCCTGTAAAGCGCATGTTGAAGAGACCACCCGCGAACATGCCCGCCATGCGACGCAGCATTTTTATATCCCACGCAAGCGACGGCTCAAATGCGAGCACATCGTTGCCGTTCACGAAGATGTCTTCGCCTCGCATATTGAGAATTGTGACTTTTTTCCCTTCATCCGCGAGATAGAGCCGACCAGTGCCTGCGGCTTTTGTGAGTTGTGTGCCTTCGCCACTCACGGCGCGTTTGAGAAAGCGACCGAGGCCGTGCTCGAGCATGCCTTCACGCGTGAACTTGATGTTGCCGAGGTACGCGACCATCGAACCAGTCTTGGTCCACACTTCGCTGCGCAGATTCACTTCGAGCAATCGATCGCTCTCAAGTTCGAAGAGACCTTGACCGCGATCGCGATTCGACGCGTTTTGAACGAACTCGGTGATGGTGTAACGGCTCATGTGTGACACTCCAAATGAACAGGATTGTGAACTTTCTACGCGCCGCCTGACAGACCGATCGTGATCTCAACAAGCGAGTGCAGCGTGCCCTTGTTCATGCCTGGGCATGGCGTGCGTTGCTTGGTGTCTTCCCATGCCGCGGGCGATTCCATCACTTCACTCCACCACGGCCAGGTGCGGCACTGCGTTGGACGCGCGTGATAGATCGAACAGATCGCTTTGCCTGGCTGAGTGTCTCGATCGAGAAACACGCAGTCGTGCGCACCGTTGCGAAGAAGTTCCTTGAGCGAGTATCGCGCGCCAATGCGGCGGGTGTAGCGCGCGTGAAAGACCTCGAGTGTGAGCTCAAGTTCCTTCGCCATCGCCTCTTCTTCGGCAAGCGTGAACCACACGGCGCCTGGACCACCCGAACAACAATTGCCACACTGCGTGCATTCGAAACGAAGACCCTTCGCGTACCACGCGGGCTTCGCTGTCAGGCCGCCGTCAATTGAGTCCACCGCCGCCTCCGCGCCGATCGAATGGCGAATCGTCGTCGCTCGACGGTTCGTCGGTAGGCGAAACATCGTCAGCGCTCGGAGGCTCAGGCTCGCGATTCATCGGACGACCCTTGCTTGGGCCCCTGCTTCCAGGACCGCCGCCGCTCGGACTGTCGCCAGTCCCATCGCCCCACTCTTCAATCTCAAGTTCGTGCATCGCCGCGCGCCGACGCGTAGTCGGCAAACTCGACAGCGACGGAGGACGATCATCAAAGGCCACGCGATCCATCGTGTAGACGCTTTCAAACACCCATTCAGGATGATCGAGCAGCGCGTCTTCAAGCAGTTCTTCCGCTTGCGCCAAACTTCCCGCAGTCATCCACACCGTGATGTAGGCGCCGCGTTCATTGTCATCTGTGTTGCTGGTCGCGAGCACAATCGCGTGCCACAGCGTCATGCCAAGATGGCGACCCGCGTCATCGACATTCGTCTCACGATCAACATTCAGTTCCAACTGCCAATGTTCACGCATGACGAGGAGCAGCTCATCGAGATCAGGCGAGTGATCATCAACCGCTTCAAGCACATCGCGCGTGACGAGTGATTCATCATCGCCGCCTGATGCTGGAGGATCTTCATCCCAGGTGCTCATGACTTCAGAGAGACCATGCTCAGCGAACAGCGCTTCGACGGTGTCGCGCAACTCCATCGGCACCGAAATGAGGATGCCTTTCCAACTGTCGACAAACACATCAACCCACGGATCTTCGGCATTGGCGCCGACACCGATCGTGACATCTTCGAGCAACACTTCTTCAAACTCGTACCAGGTGCGCAGGAACTCAACGAGCGGCATCGGCTCTTCGCCGAGATAAATATCAACGGTGCGATACGCATCGCGCGAACCGATCTCGACGACTGGCGTGACTTCTTTCGGCAGCAGATTGAACGCACCGTCCACAAGCGGACGCAGGCGATCATGGCTGATCACCGCGTGAAACACATAGGTATCGGGTTCTTCCTCAGTGCCCTCTTGATAGCGCACCGTGTAACCCTGCGAGGGTTCGGTCAAACTTGTCTGCGCGACTCCGAGTGGGAGTTGATACTCGCCAAGTTTTCCACGCGGCAGATTGGGTGCAATTCGAAACTCACGCATGCTCGCATAGTAGCCGAGAGCGTGAGTCGATCACTCACCGAGATACGACTCGCGCACGCGCGGATCATTGAGCAACAACTTCGCGTCATCGTTGAGGATCACCCGACCTGTCTCAAGCACATAGCCACGGTTGGCGAGTTTGAGCGCGGCGCGCGCGTTTTGCTCGACGAGCAGAATGGTGAGGCCCGCGCGATTGAGTTCGCGGCCGGCTTCGAAGATGCGCGCGACAAGAATCGGCGCGATACCCATCGATGGTTCGTCCATCATGAGGAGTCGCGGCTTACTGAGAATCGCGCGGCCAATCGCAAGCATCTGCTGTTCGCCGCCAGAAAGGAGTCCACCCAGTTGCGTCGAGCGCGATTTCAGAATGTCAAAGAGCGCGTAGACGCGTTCAAGATCCGCTGCAATTCCCGCGTGATCATTGCGGCCATACGCGCCCATCATGAGATTCTCGAGCACCGTCATGCGCGGGAAAATCCGGCGACCTTCAGGCACTTGCACGAGTCCGCGACCGACGAGTTTGTCCGCGCGCGTGCTAGCGGTTGCCGTGTGAATGCACTGACCCGCAAAGTGAATCTCGCCCGCGCGAATCGGCGTGATGCCGCTGATAC
>QWPU01000110.1 GCA_003671065.1 Planctomycetota bacterium
GCGCGTCGCCGCGCTTGAACGAGAAGTCGAAGCCTTGATGAAGAGCGCGAAAACAACGGCGCCATCAATGAGCAACTCAGATGTTGTGACTGAGCAACCGATTTCGATTGCTGAGAGTTCCCTCCGCATCGAGACATGTGATCCGCTACTGCTTGAGCTCAGTGGGATTCTTGACGACACGAATGAATCGATCATCAACAACGCGGGCGGAAATCTCGATAGTGCGCTTCGAGTTGTCTTCGACGCTCGCGCGTTGTCTGGGCAAGATGAAGATGTGAATGCAGCGCTGATTGAAGCGTTCGGCACAACGCGACGTGTTGATGCGTGGCGGACGACTAAGCTTCCCACCAATCCTGCGCCCAAGTTTGAAGGTGTTGCACGAGAGATCCCCAATAATATTCCGCGTGATGAGTATGGGCCAACTTCGGCGGCAACACCTGCGTCAAGCACGGGACCAATTCGCACCTTTGAAGAGATCGGGGTACGCGCTGCGGCAAATGAAGCTACTGCTGAGTATGCGGGCGAAACTCCGTTCGAGCCAGCGTTTCCTGTGGTTTCAATCAATGATGCCCCCACTGTTGTTGTGTCGGCAACGACTGCGAACAATGCTGCGCTCGCATCGAGCACGCCCGCACTGGTGACAACAACTGCAGTCACACCAAGGCCTGGGCACATCGTGATGTTGGGCGCGCTCTTGAAGCGCGGAGGTTGGTCAGTGTTAGCGCTGCTCCTCAAACTCACTGCGCTTCCATTGCAACTCTGCGCGTTGCCTATGCGCTTCTTGCCTGAAACCGTAAAGCAAATCACAACCGCGGCGGCGCTCTCGATGGTTGTCGTTGTTCCTGTCGCGTGGTGGCTCGCGCACAACTCAGTGGTGACGCCCGGTATTGGCCGCGTTGAGTTTCCTAAACTAGCTGAAGCCAAAGCTGAAACAGCGGTCGAAGCAGGCGCTGCACCTGCAGACGCTGCTCACGCAAGCCCGCCGAGTCATTGACACGAATCGTCGTGTGATGCTCGTGAAGCTCGTCCTTCATCGATCAATCGTGCCATTGCCTCATGCGTTTCGTGCGCGGAGCTTGACAGCATCGCCGCTTGCTCTTCAGCGTGGTAACTCGAACGCACAAGCGGACCGCTCTCGCACACCTTAAAGCCGCGCGCAAGTGCATCCAATCGATACTGCGCAAACTGCAATGGATGAACCCATCGATCGATCGGAAGGTGATTGCGCGTCGGTTGTAGATACTGCCCGATGGTCATGATGTCGGCGTGCGAAGCAGCGCGTACATCATCAAGCAACTCGATTACTTCATCATCACGCTCGCCAATACCAACCATGATGCCCGTCTTCGTCACAAGGCCACTCGCCTTAAATTGCGCCAAGACGGCAAGTGATCGTTCGTACTTCGCTTGCGGACGAACAGCTCCGTGCATGCGACGAACTGTTTCCATGTTGTGCGCGATGATCTCTGGGCGCGCATCACACACAGTTTGAATCGCACGACTGTCACCACAGAAGTCGCCGACCAAAATCTCCACCGACATTCCTGGGCACGACTCATGCACTCGCTGCACGGTTTCAGCCCAAATCGCAGCGCCGCCGTCGCTCAACTCATCGCGATTCACACTTGTGATGACAACATGCTTGAGCTTCATGAGTGCGAGTGATGCCGCAACGCGACGCGGCTCATCGGTGTCGAGCGCTGCGGGCTTCCCTGTCTTCACATTGCAAAACCCACATGCGCGCGTGCAAGTGTCACCAAGAATCATGATGGTTGCGGTGCCACGACTCCAACACTCACCCATGTTCGGGCACGACGCTTCTTGACACACCGTGTGCAGGCGATGCTCATCAATGATCGACTTCAATCGCTCATAACCCTCGCCGCCAGGCACACGCGCGCGGAGCCAATCAGGCTTTCGTTGCACGCGAAGATGATGCGCCGCTGCCTCTTGATTGTTGAGAATCTGCGCGGAGAGTTCGAGTTTTGCAACACCTGTCGAACGCTGCGTGTCGCCGCCAAGTGGTCGCGGATGACGAGCAAGTGTGCGTGCGACCGCATCTGCGTTTGGCGCGCCAGGACCTGCTCCTGCTGTTGGTGGCGTTGATGGATTCTCGCGCGTCATTGGGGGCGGACAGTGTAGACCATCGTCGCGTCGCACTTCGTTAGACTTCTCGACTCATGAATCTGCACGCGACTCAGACCCTCAATCAAAATTTGGATCATTCCTTGAATCGTCATCTTAATTCCCACCGCACTGCCCGTCTCGCGAATGGACTTGAGATCCAAGCAGAGGTCGATCCACTCGCCCACACGGCCGCTGTGGGCTTTTTTGTCCGCACTGGCGCGCGTGATGAACCCACTGAACTTATGGGCGTCTCTCACTTCCTCGAGCACATGATGTTTAAGGGAAGCGAAACACGAGGCGCGCTTGATGTGAATCGTGACTTCGATGAACTCGGCGCAAGTCACAATGCGTTCACCACAAGTGAACTCACTGCCTACTACGCACATGTGTTGCCTGATCGCGTGAGTGGTGCGCTTGAAGTACTCGCCGACATTCTCCGTCCATCACTGCGCTCGAAAGATTTCGATGAAGAGAAGGGCGTGATCCTTGAGGAGATCGCCATGTACGCCGACCAGCCTTTTTGGGTTGGATATGAAGCGATGATGGAACATCTCTATCACGGGCATCCGTTGTCGCACCGAGTGTTAGGGACAACTGCAACAGTGTCAGCACTTGCTCGCGATCAGATGGCGAGTTACTTCGCTGCGCATTACTCGGCCGACAACACTGTGCTTGTCGCAGCGGGCAATGTTGATTTTGATGCGCTCGTGCGTGATGCCGAACGCTTGTGTGGACATTGGACTGCAGCGCGACCATCGCGCACGCACCCTGCGTGGTCACCGAACACGACGGAAGCCATCATCCGCCTGAAAAACACTGCGCGCGCTTATGTACTTCTCTCGCTGCCTGGTCCAGCGATTCAAGATGATCGTCGCTACGCCGCTGGCATTCTCATGCACATCCTTGGTGGTGGTGATGGCTCGAGATTGCATTGGGCGCTTGTTGAAACTGGTATTGCTGAAGAAGCGAGCGCGAGTTACGACGGTCATGATGGAATGGGTGACTCGACGCTGTTTGCGGTGTGTGATGTTGAGAAGGTCGCGGAGATCGAAGCGATTCTTCGGCGCGAACTCAACGCGCTTGTCGACTCGCTTACTGAAGATGACTTACTTCGAGCGCGCAGTCGCATTGCAACTGGCGCAGCTGCTGCGAGCGAGCGACCAAATGGCCGCATGTTTAGGCTCGGAACGCTGTGGGGCTACGGCGCTGACTACATCCCGCTTGAAGCTGAGGTGGATCGCATCTCGCATGTGACGCTGGATGACTTGCGCGCATGCAGTCGCGACTTTCCGCTAGATCCAAAGGTAAAAGTTGTCGTGCTGCCAACCGAAGATGAAACTACTGACACAGCAGTAACGCTCGCGGATGGTGTTACGAATAGTGTTGCGAATGGTGTTGCGGCCAACTAAGGCGCGATTACTGTTGCGATTCAGTCGCCAAGTTCTGATGAAACATCACCACCCGATTGCGGGCCTTGCGGCCGTTTGCAAGTGCAAACATCGCGCCACGAACAAGTTGGTCTGGTGAGTGAATGCACACCTCAGAGCGCACCGCCTCGTCCGCGTCGTACAAGGCGCCACCGATACTGACGCTCGCAGGAAAGCTGCGACCAGTAGCGGATGCGAATGGCACGGCTGTGTCTGCGAACTTCCGACGAATGAGTTCGGCAATTCGACAGAGCTCTTCAACATCAGTGGTTGGAAGAATGACGGCGATTTCAGCCCCCACAAATCGATATGGTGTGAGTTGCGCGCCTTCTACTGCATGCACCATATGAAGTGCGTGAGTCATCGCTGCTTCGACACCGCGTGTGCCGTAGGCCTCTTGCACTTTGCGCGCGCGATCAATCCCAATGAGCAAGAGTCCGATGCTGGCGTGAGGAGTTGCGCTCTCTGCTGTGCCTGTGCCTTCAGACATGTTCGTACTGTGAGCAAGAAACGCTTCTTCTAGACTCGTTCCGAACGCACGCGCATCGGGAATTGAGTCGATGGTGATCGAACCGCTTTCCACAAGATCACTCGCGTCTACTTCGAGCCCGTGTTCGACAAGGCCTTGATCCGAACGGATTTGTGCGGCTGCTTTAAGAAGCCCGCTGACATCGGCTTGCACACCAACATCTAAGCCGAACGCTCGTGAGAGTTCATCCGCTTGAGTGGCGATTCGTTGCAACAACAGTGTGAGCGGACCCGAACGAAGCTCGAACTGTTCTTGACCATCACGACGAAATCGGATGAGTTCGGCTTGTGGTTGTTTGAGAGTGAGTACTGCCGCGGCGCAACCAGCAAGTTCAATGGTTTGGGCAATCGCAGATGTCTCGGTCGAAGTGTCGTGAGCGCGGTGTTGAGAGCGCACGGCGGAAATGATCGACTCAGGAAATCGCCACCGCGTCAAGATCTCGCTGCTCACTGTGGTGTGATCGATTTCAAACGAACGCATTTCGATCGCGCTCAAACGACGGTGATCATCACTGGCAAGCTCGATGACTTGCAGGTAGCGATCGCCATATGTTCGCCACAGCGCCACCATGCCTAGATCTTGCACGAGCGCACCTATGAACGCCTCATCAGGATCACAGCGGCGATGCATGATGGCAATTTCACGCGCGGCTGCGGCTACATACAGCGATCGACGCCAGTACTCAACGAAATCGAAACTCACTTCGTCGTCGCCGCCACCATTGATGTTTCGCGCGAGACTAAAGCCAAGGACGAGCGCCTTCACTGTCTGGATGCCGAGAAACACCAGCGCTTGTTGAATCGATCCGCACCGATTACTGAGGGCGTAGTAACTCGAGTTTACTGAACGAAGTACTCTGGTCGCGATCGCAGGATCGTTCTCGATGACCTTAGCGATCTCGCGCAGTGACACTTCTTGTCGAGAAGTGAGTTCAAGAACACGCATCGCGACGACGGGAAGCGTCGGCAGATTTGGATCGGACAAAATGCGATCAAGGGACGATTGGGACATCGCGAGCGACCTTCTAAAACGAGTGCAACAGCGATGACGCGCAGTGCCTGATGACTTCTTGCTCTAGAAGATCGACCGAGATCAGTGCTCTGTTGATTCAATTCTCGGGTCAGGCCCAAAAAGTAGTGGACTAATCGCGTGTTTGTTTGCGAACGCGCCGTGGTTCGATCGCAAGTGAGAGTGCGGGAAGTTCTTCGCCGAGAATCTCGCGCGCAAATGCTGCGAGAAGCCTGTTTGCACGATCAATCGCATCAGGATCGCACAGATCAGCGGGTTCGCCTCGCGCAACATGATCGAGCGTCATCGCTGTTGCTGGACGCATGCGCCAACCGTGTGGGTGAGTCGCGTAATCAACAATGCCGCCCGCTTTCGGATCAAACGCAAGACGAGCATGGGGAATGTCGCCCATGTCTGCGCGCGGCTCATGCCCTGTCATTCGAAGTAGCGTGAAGAAAAACTGGAGGAACTCAGGCGCAGGGTGCTCGCCGCGTTCGAACGCTTCAAGTGATGTGTGAAGTGCGTCGTACAACTCTTGATGTGGAACTGCGACAGGCAAGAAACGATGAATGAGTTCGGCCATCGATAGCGCGTACAGATTCGTTTCAAGATCATCGTGTGGACGCCGAAACATCTGCAAGAGCGTCCAGTGCGTGAGTGTTTGCAGTTCGCGATCAAGCTTTACAACCGCAACGATTTCACCGCGCGCCAGCAAATCGATTCCGCCAGAAAAGTTCCCGCGTTCACGACGCGCGCCTTTCGCAAGGCCGCGCATGATTCCACTCTCACGACAAAAAAGACTCACGGTCTGGCTAGTCTCAGACCAGTCCCAATGACGGATGCAGATGGCGTGATCAACAGAGCTCGGCACGTCCTGATTGTGCCACGATCGTGCGGCGTGTGTGTGATGTCGCTGCTGATTTCACGCCGCCATCGGACGAGCGATAGAGCTCACGCGATTGCGACCGCTGCGCTTGGCGTTGTAAAGCGCGGCATCGGCGCGTGCGAGAAAATCTGCTGGCGTCGCTACGGCATCAAGTGACGCGAGTTCCGCTACACCGAAACTCGCTGTAAGCACCAGATCACTGTGGCGCCGCCAACGATGCGATTCAAACGCGGCGCGAAAGCGTTCTGCAACCTCAACCGCTTCCTCGGCGCAGGTGTTCGGAAGGATGACTCCAAACTCCTCGCCGCCGTAACGGCACGGAATATCACTGGCTCGACCACCCATCAAAATCGATGAGAAGTGCGCAAGAACCTCGTCACCAAACGGATGACCGTACCGATCGTTGACTGTCTTGAAGTGATCAATGTCACACATGATCAACGAGAGTGTTCGCTTGTGTCGCTGCGCATCACTCACTTCAGCAACAAGTCGTTGATCGAAGTACAGGCGGTTCCATAGTGCTGTGAGTCCATCAAGTTGTGCGCGTTGTGAAAGCATGCGCAACAGTTGTTGAATGCGTAGCGCTGAACGCACGCGCGCCTTCAACTCAGCCATTTCAAAGGGCTTGTGCACAAAGTCAATCGCGCCGAGATCAAGGCACTTCACGCGATCCATCATCTCGAGTGTCGCGCTGATAAAGATCACGGCGATGTTGCGGGTGCGGGCATCGTCTTTGAGTTGTTGCAGCACATCGAATCCATCCATGCCTTGCAAATCGATGTCAAGCAGAATGACATCGGGCTGCAATTCAACGGCCATACGCAGTCCTTCATCACCATTCGACGCGCAGTAAATGTCGACATGCTCAAGCTGCAACCGCGCGCGGAGTAGCCGATGCATGAGCTCAGAGTCGTCAATGGCAAGCACTCGAGGAATGCGTGCCTGCGCGTCGATACCGAGTGAGGCGACATTCATGCCTCCTCCCGAAATGTTGAAATCGCGCGACGGCAGATCGAAATAAGATCTTCCGCGCGTTCATGTAAGAGCGATAGTTCCATTTCGTCGCTCAGTTGGTCAGACCGAGTTTGCTTCTCCAGCAATCGCGCGACATCGCCGATCGATGTGTAGCCGTAACCACCAGCGCTTCCTGATAACTGATGCGCGAGTGTGTGGAGTTGCGCTCGATCTTGATCAAGCAGCGCACGACGAATAGCTTCGATGCGACGACCGAGATCATCAACGAAAAACACAAGGAGGTCACGCATCTCTGGATCGTCAGCAAACGAACTCCGAAGTGGCGCCTTGACCTTGGTGGTGTCCGTCGAAATCACGCGTCCTTCCATGCTCGTTTCATCGGGCATGAGTCCCTCTTGCTTCCGATACAGCGCGCGTTCTTTGTGCTGATTGTGAGAGGCGCTCGCACAACCGTCACAACTGTGCTGATTGGCAAGAGTGTCGGACTCTTGTCTTTCTCGACAGATCCGCCCGTGGTGAGCATTGCCATTCTTCTGCTGATTCGATTACCTTGTGGACTTCATTCGCATCCCTTCCGCGCGACAGCGTGGTTGAAGGAGTTTCACCTGTGCTGCCAAGCCCGCCTGCCCGTGAGGGTCAACTCGGTTTTCTCTACTTGCCGCCGTATCGCGTGCAGGGAATTAGTGTCGCTGGTGAGCAAACTGTTGTTCAAATACCCGAGCTCGATCTCGCGTTTGACATCGGCCAGTGCACTCGCGCGGTCTTGAGCTCGCCAACGATTGCGTTAACTCACGCGCATATGGATCACCTTGGTGGTCTGCCTTATTGGTTCAGCCAGCGATACTTCCAGAAGATCGGCGGCGAAACGCACATGCCTGAAAACGGCGCCGACGCGGGCAAAATGCGTATCCCTGTTGGTCGTTGCATTTGCCATCCTGAGTTGGAGCCGCATCTGCGCAACATGATGCGTGCTTGGGAACCGCTTGAACGGCAGAAGACGCCGTTTGAAATCATTGGTCTTGAGCCAGAAGCAAGTATCGAGATCAAAAACAACATCCAGCTTCGGGCTATCGCAACGCGTCACACGGTGACGAGCCTTGGTTACGCCGTCCTTGAACGCCGTAGCAAACTCAAAGAAGAGTTTCGCGATGTTGGACAAGAAAAGTTACGCGAGCTTCGTTCGCGCGGCACTGAGATCACGCGACAAGTCGACATTCCACTTGTTGCCTTCACGGGCGACACCGCGCCTGGTGAATTTCTTGTGCGTGATGAATTTGCTGACGCGAAGATTGTGATTTCTGAATGCACATTCTTCGAGCCTGAACATGGTGATCGCGCGAAGACTGGAATGCATCTTCACATCGATGACATTGTGCGCATGCTGCCGATTTGGAAAGCTGAAGCGATTGTGTTGGTGCATGCATCGCGCCGCACAACCATTCACTATGCGCGTGAACGCATTGAGGCGTTATGTGGTGAACATGCGTCACGCATTCATTTGCTCATGGATCATCGCTCTAATCGCGCGCGCTATGACAAACAGCTCCTTGATGCGCAAGCTGCTGCAGCGCTTCGTGTGAGCAAAACCGTTGATGAGAGTCAAGAGCCTGTTGCTCCAACAGAACCGATAGCATCGTGACAATTTGGGCTGCGATATAGCGTTTACGACATGAACGCGACAATAGCTTCTGCCTCGCAGTCAGAGCGTTGACGCGCAAGACACGACTCTCTATCGTCCGCGCCCCACGATCAAATGTGAGATCAATTGATCACGCGCGTGGTACAAGCACTTATGGCGAATCTCGAACCAAACCTCCAGCGATCGCTCGTTGATTATCTGCGGAAGCATCACGCAGATATTTGTCGGCACTGGTTCGATGACATTGAGCCTTCCGAAGTGCGTGATGGCGTGCTTCGTCTTGTTGTGCGTGAGCCT
>QWPU01000111.1:0-5580 GCA_003671065.1 Planctomycetota bacterium
CACGACCCACCGACTTCACTTCACTCATCGCACTGCACGGCGCATCTCTGCTGCGCTTGGCTGAACTGAGCGCCGAACAAATCACGGCCTTGCTGTCGCTCGCACGACTCGTCAAGCATGACATGGCATCCTTCAACGGCGCGCTCGCACAGAAGTCGCTCGTCATGCTGTTTGAGAAACCTTCGCTGCGCACGCGCGCGAGTTTCGAACTTGGTTTTCAGAAGCTCGGTGGCGGCGTGTGCTTTCTTGATCATCGCGCTGAATTGATCGGCACACGCGAGCCCATCACCGATTACGCGCGCAGCCTTGAGCGCTGCGCCGACGCCATCGTCGCCCGCGTCCTTCATCACGACACACTCGTGCAACTGCGCGACAACTGCCGCATTCCCATCATCAACGCGCTCAGTGATTCCTCGCATCCTTGCCAGGCGCTCGCTGATGCCATGACACTCTCGGAGTACGGCATCGATCTGAAAACGATGCATCTCGCTTGGCTTGGTGATGGCAACAATGTCTGTCTTTCGTTGATGGAACTCACCGCAGTGATGGGAGGACGCATCACAGTGGTCACGCCAACCACGCAGCGACCCGATGCGCTTCTCACCAGCGCCATCGAAAAGATCGCACAACGCACGCACGCGGTGATCACCTTCAGCGATGACATCAAGACCATTCGCGGCGCCGACGCTGTGTACACCGATGCGTGGATCTCCATGGGCGAAAGCGAGTGCCCAACCACGGTTGCTGCGAAGACTGCACTGTTGCGCGCCTACACCGTGACAAGCGAAGTCATGGATATCGCGGGATCTCAAGCGAAATTCATGCACTGCCTTCCAGTGCATCGTGGCGAAGAAGTTGTGGAGGCGGTCATCGATGGCCGCAATTCCATCGTCTTCGATCAAGCGGAAAACCGTATGCACGCACAGAACGCGTTGATGCTTGCGTTGCTTGGGGCACTCCCGCGCGCAGTGCAGCCCGCAAGTCCACTCACCACCACGCGTGAATCTCTCAGCGCCACACGCTAATAAACGATCAATCCTCATCCATCCGAAAAGTTCAGAGCAGAAGCCATGACGCAACATTTGACGCAAAACATTTCCCAGACCAAGAAGCCCCTTCGCGTGTGTGTCGCCTACAGCGGCGGACTCGACACCAGTTGCATCATTCCGTGGCTCGTTGAAACCTACGGCTGCGAAGTCGTTGCGTGTGTGGCCGATGTCGGTCAAGGCGCGCGCGAACTCGAAGGCATCGAAGAGAAAGCGAAGCGCACAGGCGCGATGAGCTGCCGCGTGATTGATCTCAAGAAGGACTTCCTCACGGAGTTCGCGTTCCCGATGGCGATCTCAGGCGCGATCTATGAAGGCCGCTATTTGATGGGCACTTCGATCGCGCGACCAATCATTGCGCGCGCGCAAGTTGAAGTCGCACTCGCGACAGGTTGCGATGCACTCTGCCACGGCTGCACAGGCAAGGGCAATGATCAAGTGCGTTTCGAATCGACATATGCATCGCTTGCGCCGCATTTAGCAGTGATTTCACCGTGGCGCTTGTGGGACCTCAAGAGTCGCGAGCAGATGCTCGGCTACTTGAAGGAGCGCAACATTCCGTGCGCCGCGAGCGCGGAGAAGATCTACTCACGCGACGCCAACATCTGGCACATCTCGCATGAAGGTGGCGAGTTGGAAGATCCCTGGAACGCACCACCTGATGATGTGTGGATGATTTCAGTGAATCCAAAGGACGCGCCTGACACGCATGAAGATGTCGCGCTGACCTTTGCGAAGGGTCGCCCGACGCATCTCAATGGCAAGGCGATGGATCCAGTTGCGCTGCTCACGGAACTCAATCGCATTGGCGGAAAGCACGGCGTTGGTCGCGTCGATATCTGCGAGAACCGTCTCGTCGGCATGAAGAGTCGCGGCGTGTATGAAACACCAGGCGGCACGATTCTCACGGAAGCGCTGCGCGGACTTGAACAACTCGTGCTCGATCGCGAGACGCTTCACTTCCGCGAAAAACTTGCGCTCGACTACGCGAAGATTATTTACAACGGCACATGGTTTAGTCCTACGCGTGAAGCGATGTGGGCGAGCTTTGAAAACATCGCCACCATGCTTGACGGTGAAGTCGTCGTGCGTTGCTACAAGGGTCGCGCGGAAGCGTGCAAGCGTCGCTCGCCAAACTCGCTGTTTCACCATGGATTTGCCACATTTGGCGAAGATGAAGTCTACGACCACAAGCACGCAGAAGGTTTCATTCGGCTCTTCAGTCTGCCGCTGCGCATTCGTGCGCTGCTCGGATTGAATCCTGATGCAAAGAAGATGGCGACGACCACTGTCACTACCGCTAACAAGCAGAAGGTGCACTGATATGACAACTGCGATTTGGGCTGGCCGCCTTGAAGGCGCGCCTGATGCACTCTTCCGTGAGTTCAACGACTCACTCGTGTTCGATCGCGCACTCGTGCGTGAAGACATCGAGGGTTCGATTCAATGGTCGAAGGCGATTATGCGCGCTGGTGTCATCGACGCCAACGAGCAAGTCCAGATCGCAGCTGCGCTTGCTGAAGTTCTCACGCTTGCGATTGATGATCCGTCGTCGATCAATGATGCCGATGACGAAGATGTGCACTCGTGGGTTGAACGCCAACTCATCGCGCGTGTTGGTGACCTTGGTAAGAAGTTGCATACGGGTCGCAGTCGCAATGATCAGGTTGCAACTGATCTGCGATTGTGGACTGTGCGTCAATTGAAGTCGCGGCAAACTGAGTTGAAAGCCGCGATGAGCGCGCTGGTTGATCTTGCGGAACGCGAGAAAACCACGGCATTTCCAGGCTATACGCATCTGCAACGCGCGCAACCGATTCTGTTTGCGCACTGGTGCTTGGCGTATGTTGAAATGTTTCGTCGCGATGCAGAGCGCTTCGCCGATGCACTCAAGCGCGTGCGTTCGTCGCCGCTTGGCTCTGGTGCGTTGGCAGGCACGGCGTATCCGATTGATCGCGAAGCACTCGCGAAAGACCTCGGGCTTCGCGCGCCGACTGCGAATTCACTTGATGCTGTGAGCGACCGCGACTTCGTCATCGAAACCATCAGCGCCTGCGCGTTGTGCGGCGTGCATTTATCGCGTCTTGCTGAAGACCTCATCTTCTACTCGACCACCGAAGCGTCGCTCATCGAACTTCCTGATGCGTTTACTTCAGGCAGCTCGCTCATGCCGCAGAAGAAGAATCCCGATGCGCTCGAGCTCTTCCGCGGGAAAGCTGGTCGTCAGATTGGCAACCTCGTCACGATTCTCGTCACGCTCAAGGGCTTGCCGCTTGCGTACAACAAGGATCTGCAAGAAGACAAAGAGCCGCTGTTTGATGCGATGAAACAACTGTCGATGTGCTTGCGCGTGTTGCCGCCGTTGCTTACGGGCATCACGGTCAATCGCGAAAATGCGTTGCTTGCTGCGGCCGAGGGCTACACCAACGCAACTGATCTCGCGGATTACCTCACGCGTCTTGGCGTGCCATTTCGCGAGGCGCATCATCAAGCAGGACGCCTTGTGCGTAAGGCGATCGAGCGCGATTCAACGCTTGAAGATCTTCCGCTTGATGTGATTCGCGAGCAAGCGCCGCGCGCGAATCAAGATGTCTACACCGAACTCACCGTCAACGCCACGCTGCTCAAGCGTCAAGTAGTAGGCGGCACTGGACCAAAGGCCGTTGAGAGTGCGATCGAGCGCGTGCGCCGGATGTTGCGTGAACGCGCCGTTCCTGCTGGTGCGGGCGAGGTCGAGTTTCGTCAAGCGCGCATGGATGATCTCGACGCGATCACGGAACTCGTGGATCACTGGGCGCGCCATGGCGAAAATCTTCCGCGCTCACGCGAAGACATCATGAAGGCGATTCTTGATTTCGGTGTTGCGGTGATTGACGGTGTCGTCGTCGGCTGCGCAGCGCTGTGGATTTACACGCCTGATCTCGCGGAGATTCGCTCGCTTGGCGTGCATGCCGACTATCACGGTCGCGGTGTTGGTCAAGGCATCGTGCGCCACTTTCAAGCGCTCGCAGGGCAATTGCACATCGACAAAGTGTTCGTGCTCACGCGCGCGCCAGAGTTCTTCGAGAAGTGCGCGTTCCGTCGCGTGAGCATCAACTCGCTTCCCGAGAAGGTGCTCAAAGACTGCGCGAATTGCCCGAAAAACACGGCGTGCGATGAGATCGCGTTGATTCACGACACCGTGTTGCCTGAGAGCGGAAAGTGAGCGAGAACCGATGAGCGCAGTGATCTCTGCAACCTCAGCAGTACAGACCGCGGCGTTCAACTGGCCACGCGGATTTTGCACAGCGGTCGCGGCTGCGGCGATCAAGAAGCAAGGACGCGCTGATCTCGCGCTGCTATCGATGCCGACGGGAGCTGTTGCTGCAGCGATCTTCACTCGCAATATTTTTGCAGCTGCTCCGATTGAAATCTCGCGACGCCATCTCAAAGAATCGCGTGGTCACGCAACTGCGCTGCTCTTGAATTCAGGCTGCGCCAACGCGGCCACTGGTCCGCGCGGCTTGGCGAATGCGCAAGAATGTGTGGATCTCGTCGCGCGTTCACTTGGTTGCGCGTGTGAAGCAGTCCTCGTCAATTCAACGGGCGTGATCGGCGTGCAACTGCCGCTCGAACGAATCGCGCCCGTGATTCCCCTGATGTGCGCGCGGATTCCTGACTGTGCTGACGGCGGCGAACTCGAACCATTCGCGCGCGCAATCATGACTACCGACACAATGCCGAAGATGTCGTCGCGCACGATTCAGTGCGGTGATTGCGTGATTCGCGTGTCGGGTGTCGCGAAGGGCGCAGGCATGATTCGTCCTGACATGGCGACGATGATCTCAGTGCTCGCAACCGACGCAGCCGTCGATGCGGCCACGCTTGATCGAATCCTGCGCGCCGCGGCCGATGCGAGTTTTCATCGCATCAGTATCGATGGCGACACCTCAACGAACGACTCCGTCTTCGCCTTCGCCAGCGGTCTCGCCGGCAACTGCGACAGCGCGCTGCTCGCACAAGCCTTCCGCGAAGTTGCCTGTGATCTCGCACGCATGATCGTGTGCGATGGCGAAGGCTTCGAGCGTTCGCTGCGCGTGCGCGTCACGAACGCAGCCACGCGCGCTGATGCGCTGAAAGTCGCCGAAACCGTTGCATCGAGCCTGTTAGTCCGCACCGCAATCACAGGCGGCGATCCAAACTGGGGCCGCATCATCGCCGCCGCAGGTCGCGCTGGCGTTGCCTTTCGCGCGAGTGATCTCACACTCACCGTCGGCGGAATCCTTCTCTTTGCCAACAGTGAACCGATCAACATGGACAGTCCCGCGCGCATCAATGCCGTGCGCGCCGCGTTCAACGGCACTCATGTCGAGATAGAACTTTCTCTCGGCGCCGACATGTCCGCGGGCACCGCCGCCGCTGAAATGCACTCAGATGAGTTCCTCTCCTGCGGACTCACCACCGAGTATGTGCGCCTGAACGCTGATTACACGAGTTGAGACTGCTGGCGCATTGCGTGCGTTCGAAGCCGCCATCGCGCACCTCCACGGGGCAC
>QWPU01000111.1:5590-8826 GCA_003671065.1 Planctomycetota bacterium
GATTCGGATTCGGATTCGGATTGCATCCATGGAACCGCTGCGTGATGCGCGTGCAACGCATCAATCCTTAACACTCGCGACAGTTCAATCGAGTGACCTCCACGGGGCACATGCCTTATTACGGCCTGAAGCGCGGTGATGCCCTATTGCATGCTTGTGTGGAGAACGATGAGTCGGGTGAGGAGCCCCTATGACCGCATCAAACCCATCAACCAGTCCCTCTTGCCGCACCCGCCCCCTTTCCCGTTGGTGGCATGGACTTGGACCTCGCACGTTTATCGGCAGCGTGACTGCGGTTGTTGCGGCGAGCGTTGCGATTGGTTACGCCTCGACGGAGTTGGCGCGAAACGCGCTGTTAGAAGAGCGTCGCGCTGCGCTCGAATCAACGCTCACTGCTCGTGGCGTAAGTCTTGAAAGGTACATCTCGAACATGAGTGATCAGGTGGCAAGTCTTGCCGCTGAGCCTTCGACCCATGCGGCGCTCGCGGATTTTCGCGCGGCGTTTGCAACGGCCGCCGCGGACGCACGCGCGCTTTCACCGAGTGCCGACGGTGCACTCAGTCGCATCGTCGAGCATCATGACCGCGATCTCGCACAGCGCTTTCGTGACGGCGGTCTGCCGTGGAGCGGCGGCGCGGCGATTGCACCGACTGATCCCAATGCGCTCGCATTGCAAGATCGCTACATCGTGTCGAACTCACATCCTGTCGGCACGAAACACGAGCTCGATTTCGCTGAAGGCGGCACGCCGTATGACATCGCTCACGCGCAACACCATCCGCGTTTGCGCGCGCAGTTGCTTCGCTTTGGCTACTACGACATCTTCATCTACGACGCATTGGGCAACACCGTCTACACATGCTTCAAGGAAACCGATTTCGCGAGTTCAGCGGTCGCTGGTTGCTATGCCGATTCGTCCCTCTCGCAACTCATTCGCGCGACACTTGCAGGGCCCGCAACACCTGACGCCACCGCCATTGACTTCAAACCCTACCAGCCGAGTTACGGTGCGCCCGCTGGATTCATCGCGGCGCCGCTTGTTGAGAACGGCGTGGTGATTGGCGCGGTTGCGATTCAACTTCCTATTGATCACATCGATGCGCTATGCACAATTGCAGACGGACTTGGCGACACGGGCGAAGTGACGCTGGTTGGACCTGATGGGAAAAATCGCTCCAACCTGCGGTCTTCGAAGACGCCCACTGTTGGTCAACCGAATGCGTTCGCGGCGCTTGCAGCCAAGGGGATTGCTGGAGAGTCGGGCTTTGCTGAAGTCGATGCCAACGGCGAGGCGTTCCTGACGGCCTACAAGCCTTTCGATTTCCTCGGGCGCAACTGGGGCATGGTGGGATCCATCTCGACGAATGAAGTGCTCCGGCCCGTTCGTCAACTTCGATGGTGGATCGGCGGCATTTCCGCTGGATGCGTGGCCGCGATTGCCTTGATTGCGATTCCGCTCTCGCGTTCGATGAGTCGCCGCGCGCATGCGGCGGTTGCTGGACTTGCGCAACTGGGTGAGGGCAACCTCACGGCGCGCCTTGACGGCAAGGGAACCGATGAATTCGCCGCGATTTCAGCCAGTTTCAACCTTCTTGCCGCAAACCTGAACAACTCGATTCATGGAGTGCGTGACGGTGCCGATCGACTCAATGGCGAAGTGAAGATGCTCGCGCATTCAAGTGAAACGCTTTCTCATGTCGCCAGCACTCAGGCCGCGAGCATCGAAGAGATGTCCTCAGGCATCACAGAGTTGCGCGAGCAGACGGCGCGAACGGCGGAAGAGTCGAGCACGGCCCGCAAGACCACGGAGATGGGTGCGCGTGATGCGAATGTTGCGAAGGCTGCGGTGGGCGGTCTCGAGAAATCAATGGGAGAGATCGATCTTGCGGCGCGCGAAATTGGCCAGATCATTCGCGTGATTGACGAGATTGCGTTTCAGACGAATCTCCTTGCGCTCAATGCTGCAGTGGAAGCCGCGCGTGCGGGCGAAGCAGGTCGCGGGTTTGCGGTGGTCGCGCAAGAAGTTCGCGCGCTCGCAACGCGTTCTGGCGAGGCCGCTCGCAAGACGACGGATCTCGTGAATTCGGCGAGTGATCGAGTTGCGCGCGGAGTGACACTCTCACACGAAGTCCGCGCGTCGCTCGAGCAGATTCTCAAGAGTTCAGCGCTTGTTGCCACCGCCGTTGAAACAATCGCGCAATCGCAATCGGAACAGCTCGCGGGCATCACGCAACTCGATCAAGGAATCGCAGAGATTTCGCGCTCCACGCAAGAGGCCGCTGGGCAGAGCCAGCAGGTTGCTACTGCGGCGCGGCAGTCGAGCGGTGAAGTCAACGCGCTGCATGCGAGCGTTAAAAAGTTCACTTTGGCGGCGTAAACGGAGAAGTTTGAGTGCAGATCGGCTCGTGAGTCGCTCCGCACTCGGAACATGGAGAACTCTGCACGCGCGGATAGCCGCAGTAAGAGCACAAGCCTCGAGCAGCGCGGCGTGCACGCGCGATCGATCGAAATACCCACCCCCCACAGACCAGCAGTGGACATGCGAGGACACCGAACATGACGGCGTTTACAACAAAACCAACTGGGATAGGCCGAGTGGGCAAGAGCCGCGGCGAGTTAGGCGAGGTGCTACGCCTGTCATGAAGATCGATCCCGTATTCAATCAACGGCACCGAGAAGATCATGCACTCTCCAACATTGTCCGCAACGGATCGTTGTGTTGAATACCTCGAAAACAAACACGCCATCGGCCAACCGCGCGCTTCTTCCACATACTCCTTGCCAAACTGCAATCCTGGAAACGGAGTGATCGGGCAGACGGCAAGGCGTGCATCATTCAAACGCGGATCGAACGAACCGAGGTCCGCTGGGTCCACCGCTCGGTTGGCGATGCTCCAAGACGGCAATAAAACTGCAGCAGCCTGCTGCGCTTGTGGACCTGTCGCGTTGCTCAGAATGGAGACACACGAGCCCTCGGTTCTGGTGGCAACAGTCCATCCAGCGCGCGCGCCAAACTGGCTGCCCGGCGGCGCTGAGAGATCAACGGTCCACACTTGCCACCACGCGACACAGACCGTCGCGAGAATTCCAACGACGGCCGATTCAAGCACGATGCGCGTGATTGAGCTTCGAGACTCACACCGCCTCGCCCGCGCAGCGGGAGCGCAAAGCCCTTGCATGCTCTCGGGGATGAATTCAGTGGGCATCGCCTGATTCTCGCAAAAAATTTCACAAGC
>QWPU01000112.1:0-1640 GCA_003671065.1 Planctomycetota bacterium
TGTTCCCGTATCGCGCAACTCGATCGTCAAACTTGTGATCGCACGATCGCCATACACCCAGTCGACGATGCTGCCGCTTGCGATGTAGAGCGTGGTCGCAATTTGTCCTGCGATGTAGGGCTGTCCACCGTTGGCAAGAATCGTTGCGCGCATGCGATCGGCAATCGCATCAAACGCAGGCGCTTCAAGTGGCGCGGTGGTGGTGTATCCCCAAGGCCACAGCACGAGTTGGCTGTAGCTGTGGTAATCCATGTGGCCCACAATGTTGGGATGCGCGTAGAAGAAATCGCGCAACGACTGCGTTTCTGGCTCGCTAAACGCCGCAGTGCCTCGATAGGTTTCACTCGCAGGATCAGTGCTAGCTCCGCCACGACCCCATTGAAATCCCCAGTTTCGATTGGGATCAACGCCGAATGTTCCGTTGCCATTGTCACGACGGTTCTTGCGCCACAATCGTGCAGTCGTCCAGGTGTGCTCGTAGCCATCAGGATTCACGCTGGGCAGAATGAAGATCTCACAGGTCGAAAGAATGCGCGCGATGCGTGCGTTACTACTCGCGCCATCAATGAGCGCGTTGGCAAGAAACATCGCCGTCATCGGACCGATCCACTCGCGCGCGTGTTGACCTGCATCAAAGAGCACTGCGGGAACATTTGCGCCCATGGGAGCAGACGAGATGCGAATGCCGCGCACAACGCGACCTTCAAGTGACGCGCCCGCCGTCACGCTGCTTACGAGCGACGGATGCGCGATCGCCCACTCATCGAGCTTCGCGTTGATCTGCGCAATCGTCTTGAAATCCGCAAACCACGACGCGTCACCAGCGATGCCGCCTTCCGCTGCAGTCGCAAGACGAACGCGTTCATTGCGCACGACTTCTGCGAGATCGGGCACACGCATTTCAAATCGAATGCCCGCGGCAGTGAGTGCGGCGAGACGCGCGCGCTTCACGCGAAAGTCCACTTCGCCGAGATCGATGCGATGCGAAAACTCTTCTTCGGCAATCGCAAGCAACGTGCGCAGATCGCGCGCTGAACGAATGTCGGCGCGAATCACGCACTCGCCGTCATAGGTGACGACTGCGCTGTCGTCAGCGAACGCAGTGGACGCAACACACAGCGCGAGGAGCGACGACAGCACTGAGGCGAAAACTCCGCGGCTACACATGGATCGTGCGTTCATCCTGTGAGTCTGCGTCAAAGACCCGCGTGACGCAAGCGCGTTCTCTTCGATTCGTGTAAATCGATCGCCGTGGACGCGTAGTACACTCAAACAATGCTGCACTCTCGCCCAAGCACTCGCGTCGCATCCATGCTCGGCCTCCTTGCCGCGGTGGGAATTCTCCCTGCGTGCCCCCGCTACTACGCACGCGATCCAAACCTCACTTCCCCCTCAGGCGAGGTGCTCCCCAACGAAGCGAACGCGCCGCGGGCGCTCTACATGTTTGAAGGCAGTACGGGACGCACGCTCGGTTGGTCCGATGTGATGGCTTCGGCATCATGGGCCGATGCCGTGTTTGTCGGCGAGCGCCATGACGATCCTTGCGCGCACGCGGTGCAACTCGCGATCTTCGAAGATCTTGCCGCGGGTTACCCAGGCACTGCGCTCGCGCTCGAGCATCTTGAACGCAACGAGCAAGC
>QWPU01000112.1:1650-8737 GCA_003671065.1 Planctomycetota bacterium
AGCGCTGGTCGATCGCTACTTGCGCGGCGAGATCACGAGAGATGTGTTTATCGATGAAACCAATAGTCGCAATTGGGCTGGCGAAGGCACATGGATGAAGTTCTTCCAGCCACTCATCGACGCCGCGCGCGAAAGTGGTTCGCCTGTGATTGCCGCGAACGCGCCGCGCGACTATGTGCGACGCGCGCGCAGTGAAGGTCATGATGCGTTGCGCGCATTACCCTCACCGCAACGCGATCTCTATGAACTTCCGATCACGCACGAAACTGGCTTTGGCGCCGCTGATTGGAACACTCGCTGGGATGCGTATCAAGCGCGCTTTCGAGCCATCATGTCAAGCGAAGGTGAAGACGCGAACGCGCCTGAGGTTCGCACGCGACTTGATGCAGCGTTCCTGTCGCAGTCCACATGGGACGGCACGATGGGCGCTTCAATCGCGCGAGCACTCGACGCAGGCGCGCCGAAAGTTGTCGCCTGTGCAGGCTGCTTTCACATCGAACGCGATGGCGGCACGGTGCTGCAATGTGAAGCGCGTCGAGCGCGAACGAAGGTGCTCACCGTGACCGTGATCGACGAGACGAGCCGAGTGCTTCGCGAAGAAGATCGCAATGCTGCGGATGTGGTGATCTATGGCTTTCCAGTGACGCGTAAGAAAGACGAAGTTCCCGCTGCGATCGAACCCCTGATCGAACCCGTGCTCGAACCTGGCATCACTCCTCCGCCTGCACCAACCCTGTAGACTGCGTCGCCCGCGAGGGGAATTCATTTCAGCGAACGAGTTACACCTATGAGCGAACTGCTTCCAAAGAAGACGACATCACTGCTTGAGATCGATCTGCAACCGACGCGCCTCTATGTGCGCTTCCTCGGTCCGCAAGTTGGTCAGCGCGAGAGCCCAATCATCAGCCAAGATGTCGAGCCGTACCTCAAGGCGAGCACAACGCTTAAGCACTTCATCCTCGACTTGCAATCAGTCACCTTCATGTCATCCATGGGCCTCGGCATCTGCATCGCGCTGCGCCACAAGGCGAATGCTGCAGGTGCGAAGTCGATTCTCTACGGCACGCCGAAAGATTTGCTAGCGCTGTTTGTGATGATGAAGATCGACAAGTTGTATCTGTTCGCGCAGAACCAGCGCGAACTCGATTCGCTTCTCAAGTAACTGCAACGCGTTCGTTACTTCTTGCTGCGCAGCCGTGGGCGAGCAATCGCGGGAGTCACCATCCAAAGCAATTGACCGCGCGCACGCCCGTCGATCACATCGATAGTGAGCGCCATCGCCGCGCCCTTCTTGAAGTTGATCGCCACCGCGTCACTCGATCCACCAAGCAAGTTCGACGCAAGCTGCGAGAGCGTCGGCTCATGACCGACCCAGACCACTGCGCTGAGGCGTTGCATTGCGACAATCGTGCGCAGCAGCGCGTCCATTTGCGCAACGCTGCCTTCAAGTGTTTCCGTGGAATCGTGCGCTTCAAGCCGCTCCAGCCGCGAAGGCGCAACCCATCCCGTCTGCTCAGACAAGACTTGCGCGGTTTGCCAAGCGCGGACAAAGCTGCTGCTTTCCAAGAGATCCACGCGCTTGCGCAGACGACCAAGTCGCTTCGCAAGACGCGCAAACTCGTCACGCCCTTCGGCCGTCAACGGTCGGCGAGCATCATTAGGCCACGCGGCTTCATCGCGTTCAAACGCTCGCGCATGGCGAACAAGAATCAGTTGCATCAAAAAACCTCTTCAATCTGTGCGGCAGACTAGCGCAAAGCCGCGTTCGTGCGACACTCTCACGCTGATGGCTCGTCTCATTCTCACAAACTGTCGAATTCTCACACTTGCTCAACAAGGGACGAATGCTCGACGCGGTGGCGCCATGCGCGACCTCGGCATCATTGCCCGCGGCGAGATTGCGCTCAGTGACGGCCGCGTACATGCGATCGGCGCGGCGAATTCGCTCGCCCGCGAAGCAGGCGATACGCGCATCGATCTCGCTGGTCGCGTCGTCCTCCCCGCTTTCACTGATTGCCACAGCCACGCGTGTTTCGCGGGTGAGCGCTACGGCGAGATGGCGATGCGCCTTGCGGGCACGCCGTACTTGGACATTCTTGCTGCGGGCGGCGGAATCATGTCGACCGTACGTGCCGTGCGCGAGGCGAGTGCTGAGACGCTTGCCGACAATCTTCGCGCGCGCGTGGCGCTTATGCGTGCGAGTGGCACTGCACATGTCGAAGTGAAGTCCGGCTACGGACTCGCGGTCGAAAGCGAACTCACCATGTTGCGCGCGATCACGCGTGTGGCCGCGCTTGACGCTGGAATCATCACGCCGACATTTCTCGGTGCGCACGCGATTGATGGCGATGAAACCGCGTACGCCGCGTTGGTCGAACACGACATGTTGCCCGCGGTGGTTCGTGAATTCGGTCCGATCGCGTGCGATGCGTATTGCGAGAAAGGTGCGTGGAACCGCGCGAATACCGCGCAACTCTTCCGCGCCGCGCGTGCGCTCGGTTGCCCACTTCGCGTGCATGTCGATCAGTTCAACGAACTCGGCTTTCTCGACGACGCGCTCGAACTCGGCGCGCGCACCGTCGATCACTTGGAAGCGACTTCGCACGACGCGTTGCTGCGAGTCGCGCGCAGCAGCGCCATCGCAGTCTTGCTTCCTGGCTGCGGACTTTCGCTCGATCTGCGCTTTGCCGATGGACGCACGCTCCTCGACCACGGTGGCGCCGTCGCCATCGCCACCAACATGAATCCTGGTTCGAGTCCGCTCACCTCGATGCCACTCGTCATCGCCCTCGCGGCTCGCTTCTATCGCTTCAATCATGAGGAAGCGATCACGGCTGCCACTTGGAACGCGGCGTGCGCGCTCGGTATCCAAGGCGTCACTGGCTCGCTCGAAGTTGGCAAACGCGCTGATCTGATCGTGCTTGCGACCAACGACGAACGCGCACTCGCCTACGAGTGGGGCAGCGTGAATCCAATCGCAACCGTCGTCGGCGGAAAGCTCCTCGCAGGCGCGTGGCCAACCGCCCTCGACGCGTCGCGCTGATCAGACTTCCGCCGCGTCCTTTTTAAGACGAGTTCGCTACAGTCTGCGCCCCAATGCTTGTCACAAATGCTGCAGACATCGAAGGCGCCACGCGCGCGGCAGACTGTGTGGTTGAGACCCACAAGCGGCTCGTCGATTTCTTACGCGAGGGCCAAACGCTCGCCGAAGTTGACGCGTTTGTCGGACGAACACTTGCGTCGCTTGACGCACCAAGTTGCTTCATTGGCTACCGAATCCGCGGGCATCCGCCCTTTCCGTCGAACGCGTGCCTTTCCGTCAATCAATGCGTTGTCCACGGCACGCACGACATGCGCGTGACGCCTCTCAAACGCGGCGACATCATTTCGATCGATATCGGCGTGAAACACCGCGGTTGGATCGGTGACGCGGCGTGGACCTACGCAATTCTCGAGCGCGATCCTGTGAGCGAAGCACTCATGAAGTGCGGGATCGAATCACTTCGTCGCGGCGTGGCCGCGCTCAAGCCTGGCCGTCCACTCATCGACTTCGCAAAGGCCGTGCAGAGCTATGTTGAAGACGAATGTCGCTTTTGTCTCGTGCGTGGCCTCGGTGGTCACGGCTACGGGAAAGAGTTGCACGGCCCACCGTTTGTATCGAATGTCGCACCTTCGTATCCAGGCGAGTGGCCTGAAGCGTGGAAGCAGATCAAGCCAGGATTGCTGGTCGCGGTGGAACCGATGCTTGCCGTGTCGACTTCCGAAACGCGCTCAAACGGCCGTGAATGGCCGGTGTTTACCGCGGATGGCTCGATGAGCGTGCACTACGAAGCAGATGTGCTTGTCACGGCTTCGGGGCCGGTGAATCTCACCGAAGGATTGTTCGCGCTGCCCGATGTCGTCGGCTAATCGTCGATGAATCGTGCGTTAGCATGAGCGCTCCACTGGAGATTCACTCATGCTGCTCTGCTCACTCGCGTTCGTCCTCTTCGCCGCTGTTCCCCCTGCCACGCGCATTGATCCTGTGAAGGATGTTGTGCAAGGTGTTGAAATCATTGACGACTATCGTTGGCTCGAAGCGCTTGAAGTTGACTCGCCTGAAGTCGCGTCGTGGACGACGATTCAAAATGATGCGACGCGCGCAACGCTCGAGAAACTTTCGTGCCGCGACGCGCTGAGCAAGGCGCTTGAGCCGTGGATGACATTGGGTTCAATCGGCGCGCCACGCATGACCGACATGGGCTACTACTACTCGGAGCGCACGGGTACGCAGAACCAAGGCGTCGTGCGCTTTCGTGCGGATCTGCGTGGAAGCGCAAAGACGATCCTCGATGTGAACACGCTTGACGCGGCGGGTCTGACCAGTCTCGATTGGTGGACGCCGAACGAGCAAGGCACGCTCATGGCGTTTGGCATTTCGCAGCAAGGCAGCGAGATGAGCGAGCTCCATGTGTACGACCTCACGCTCAACGCTTGGATCGCCGACGAAATCCCTGGAAAAGTCTCACTCTCAGGTTGGATGCCTGATGGCAAGAGTTTCTTTTATTCGGGTCTGCGTGACGACAAAGATCCCTACTCGCGCGAGACTCGCTTTCACCGCATTGGCACGAGTCCGCGCTTCGATCCCGTGGTGATCAAGCAAACTGATCCAAGTCGCATTCCGAGTGTTGGACCATCGATCGACGGCAAATGGTTGATCGGCACGCTGAGCAAAGGTTGGCAAGCGAATGACTTGTGGGTCGCGGATCTCGCTGCGTGGATGCAAACCGGCGAGCTCACCAAGATCGTCCTCGCGGAAGGCCTTGATGGCAGTTTCAATCCAATCGACATCATTGGTGACACGCTCTACATCACCACGAGTTTCGGCACGCCGAAAGGCAGCCTTGTTGCAATCAATTTGAATCATCCCGAGCGCGCCAATTGGAAGACGCTCATTGCCGAACGCGCTGACATGGTGCTCGAGGGGATCTCGCTTGCGAAGAACATGTTCGTTGCAACATGGTCGAAAGATGTGTGCACTCGCTTCGAGCGCTTCACACAAGATGGCACGCTCATCGGTGGCATTGATCTTCCAGGTCTTGGTACTGCAGGCATCAGCACTGATCACAAGCGCACCGAAGCGTTTGTGAGTTACACGAGTTACGACGCGCCGCGCTCGGTGTTTTCAACCGACCTCAAACATCCGACCGCTGCGTCGCCTGTGCTTGCGGTGTGGGAAACCACGAAGATTCCAGGCGATTTGAGCAAGTACACCGTCGAGCAGAAGCGCGCGACATCAAAGGATGGCACGCAAGTTCCGATGTTCATTGTCCATCGAAAGGATTTGAAACTCGACGGAAACAATCCAACGCTGCTCTATGGCTACGGCGGTTTCAATGTTTCGCTCACGCCTGCGTTCAACCCAACCATCGTGCCTTGGCTCGATGCGGGCGGCGTGTATGTCGTCGCGAATCTTCGCGGCGGTGGCGAGTACGGCGAAGACTGGCATCGCGCTGGCATGCAAGCGAATAAGCAAAATGTGTTCGACGATTTCTACGCGTGCGCAGAGTGGCTTGTCGCGAGTAAGTACACGACAAGCGCGCGTCTTGCGATTGAAGGCGGTAGCAACGGTGGCTTGCTCACAGGTGTCGCATGCACGCAACGACCAGAGCTGTTTGCCGCCGCGATCGTCGCAGTCCCGCTGCTCGACATGTTGCGCTTTCAAGACTTCTTAATCGCGCGCTACTGGACGCCTGAGTATGGTTCTGCAGAAGACGCCACGCAATTCAAGACGCTGCGTGCGTACTCGCCGTACCACAATGTTGTGAAGGGCACGAAGTTCCCAGCGATGTTGGTGACTGCGGGCGAACATGATTCACGCGTGCATCCTCTGCACGCACGAAAGTTTGTCGCGCGCGTGCAGGCCAATGCTGCGAACGATCAAACCGCTGATCCGATCATGCTCTGGGTCGATCGCGACGGCGGCCACGGCCAAGGTAAGCCGCTGGCACTGCGCATTCGTGATGAAGTTGATCAGTGGTCATTCGTGATGTGGCAAACGGGTGTGTGCAACTAACAGGCTGTTGCTTGCATGTCCGTCAGATGCCAACGATCGCAACCCCGAGTCGTTCTGCAGTCGCGAGAACAGTTGGTTTGTCCCGCAATATCACCTTGCCAGCACCGACCGCGATGGCCCCTCCTCCTGCAGCATGGAGAGCTTCAACCATCCTCGCATCGATGGAAGGAATGTTCGCGCCGCTATCACGGGCTTCACCCGCGCTTATGAGCAGCGTCCAACCCTTCTCCTCCTTCCAGAACTCGCCCGAGCGAGCGATCAATTGATCCGTATCTTTGACCAACTCCCCCGTCATGATGATGTGCTTGTAGCGCACGGTGATGGACTCATGCGTGCCGAGCGGCAACAGTTCGAGCAAGTGGGGAATCGCGTACGCGATGTCGGCAGTTTGCAACGCATCGGGCGCGGAGCGTGTCATCAGGCCAACGGTCGCGAAACTGAGGGCGCCACGCGGCCCCGTGCGGTCGAGGAGTCCTGCCTCTAGCCTGGCGAGCGCCAGCAATCTGTGCGCATGTTCGGTCAATGTAGAAGCGGATTCGCTAGGGTCAGGATCTGCACGAAGCGCGTCTGCAAGCCGAGCCACAAGAAGCGCAATCCGGCTAGGAAATTCTTCGCTCTCAGCGCCAGCGCCAAGCAAGTTGAGCACTTCTTCACGCACTTCCTCAAGATTGAGGCCGAGGTTCATGAGCACTTGCGCAGCGACACCATCGTGTTCGCGCAGCAGCCCGAGCAAGAGATGCTCCGTGCCGACATAGTCGTGATGGAGATTGCGCGCTTCTTCGATCGCGTATTCGATAACTTTCTTCGCGCGCGGAGTTTGCGGCAGCTTGCCCATCGTGACCATCTCTGGTCCTGTCTTGACGAGCTTCTCGACTTCGATGCGAACTTTGCGCAGGTCGATGTCCAGGTTCTTCAGCACATTCGCGCCGACGCCTGAGCCTTCTTTGACGAGGCCAAGCAGTATGTGCTCGGTGCCGATGTATTCATGGTTGAGGCGTTGTGCCTCTTGGTTGGCCAAGGCCATGACTTTGC
>QWPU01000113.1 GCA_003671065.1 Planctomycetota bacterium
CGCGACCAGGTGGCGTCGATGTGTCGAGCGGCGTCGAGAGTGACCGCGGTGTGAAAGATCACGCGAAGATTCGCGCGTTCATTGATGCTGTGCGCGCCGCGGATGCTGCGCGCGGCGCCTGAAGATCGTCACACACCAACCGCGATCATCGTGCGTGTCGCACCGAGTTCACTGATCCACGCGCGCAATTCAGCGCGACGCGTTGGCCACGAGCGCGAACAACGCTCTTCGACAAACGCGCGATACAAACTCATCAGCGCGGCATCAAATGTCGCGAAGCTATCGAGTCGCTCTTCCACCACAAGACGCCACGATTGCGGCTTGTCTTCGGGCTTTGGAAGTTTGAGTCCACTCACTTCAAAGCGATCGCCTTGGAGTGTGCATTCCCACACGCGATCAAACTGCGAGAGCGTGAGACCGATCTTGCGCGGCCACTTACCGCTCTGCACGGCGCGTGCGGTTTCCGCGCGACGTGTTGGCATGTCGCCACGCAAACTCGTGCGACCAGAAAGTCCCCATGCGCATTCGAGATCGAGCACTTTGTCGATGACCAATGACACTTCGCCTTCGCTCGTTTCAACCATGCCTTCGTTGCGATCGCACTGCCACCACAACCAGAAGAGAAACAAATTACCAAGGAAATCCTGCGGTTCTGCAGCAGTCCACGGAAGTTCAGGTCGGTCCGCGGACGCCTTCGTGCCATCTTCACGCAGTCCGTCAATCTCAGGAGGCGCGCTCGACAACGCTTCCGCACGCAGATCGTCGTAATCGCTGGAGCGCCCCTTCGCGGCGAGCACATCGTGAGCGAGCGTGCCCGCCGTACGCGGCGCAATGGTGACGCCAAGCGAATCCACCATCAAGCGACGCAGCGCGAGCACATGCGCATCAGCACTGATGGCACCGTAGAGCGTGGCCTTCGAAAAATCCCACCACACAGGCATGTGCTTCGGTCGGCGATAGCGCCCTTCACTGATCTCAGTTTCGATGCGACCGAGCGCATCGTCACGCGCTTCCTTCTTCGCGTCCTTCGGCAAGTACGCCGCGCCGCCATCTTTCGATGTTTGCATGCGCGCGTCTTCCGCCATCGCGATGTACGCGCGCTTAATTTCAGGCGGCACACTCACGCTGTCGGCGCGAAAGCCATACAACATGCCGCTACCGAAACCCACGCGCTCGTAATCAAACGATCGATCAAACAAGTGGCGTCCAGCAGTCCAACCGACATGCGTCTCGCCTGGCTTCATCGGTTCGAGTTCACCGAGCGCGTGTTCGCGCAGTGCATCGAAGACCTGACCTTGCATGAGGTTTGGAATATCGCCGGTGATGGCGAAGCGTCGGTACGAGATCGAGCCAGAACGGAAGGGCATTCCGTCATTCTTGCAGTTTTTGCGGGGCAAGAAAGTCAGCCGACAAGTTGTTCACAACGAAATGTGCTCTCAGTGAGCACCACGCGTTCACGCGATCTGCTTCAGCCGAATCGCGCGCTTACCGCCAACCTCGCCCACATCTTCAGCAAGCCCCAGTTGCACAAGATGAAGTTCAGGGCCGTGAGGCTTCAGTGCTTCCTCCGCCAAGCGTTCTTGCGCGCGAGGACTCGCATAGGTGTTGAAGATCATTGCTTTCATCGTGGCAAACAACCCGCCAACACTCGCGAAGGTGTGATCCACCGCGCTCGCTTCGTACCCCGAATGCACCATGCAATTCGCGCACTTCGGGTTGCCACTCGCGTGACCGTAATTCTCCCAGACAGTGTCATCCATAAGTTCAGCAAATGTGTCCGCGTAGCCCTCTTGCAAGAGGTAACACGGCTTCTGCCAACCGAATAAGTTGTAACACGGCATACCCCACGGAGTGCATTCGTACTCGCGCTTGCCCATGAGAAACTCAAGGAACAACGGCGACTGGTTGAAGATCCAACGGCGCTTGGCTTGCGAACGATTTGCGAGAATCATTTCAAACAATTCGTTCGTCTCACGACGCTTCAAGAAGCCCGACTGATCGGGCGCTTTGTCGTATGCGTAGCCAGGCGAGGTCATCATGCCTTCAACGCCGAGCGTCATCATTTCATCGAAGAACGCGCGCACCGCGTTGGGATCAGCGCCTTCGAAGAGCGTCGTATTCGTGGTGACGCGAAAGCCCATCTTCACCGCAAGTTTGATGCCTTCGATCGCCTTCGCATATGTCCCCTCGCGACAGACCGCGAAGTCATGGTTCTCTTCGAGACCATCCATGTGCACGCTGAAAGTAAGGTATTTCGAAGGCGTAAACAGCCCCGCTTCTAACTTCTCCTTCAACAGCAACGCATTCGTGCAAAGGTAAATATATTTCTTGCGCGATACTAAGCCCGCGACAATCTCTTTGATCTCGGGATGTAACAACGGCTCGCCGCCAGGAATCGAAACCATCGGCGCGCCGCACTCTTCGGCGGCATCGAAACATTGTTGCGCGGTCAGATGGCGCTTGAGGACATGGGCGGGATATTGGATCTTTCCACAACCCGCGCAGGCGAGATTGCAGCGAAAGAGTGGCTCGAGCATGAGCACGAGCGGATAGCGCTTGCGGCCGCGGAGTTTTTGCCCGAGCACATAGCTCGCAACTGTCCACATCTGACTGAGCGGAACACCCATAGATACCTCGAGAAACTTGATCAGCGGTCGGGACGGCAGAGTATGAAACGAAAATCGCTTCGACCACCGCGAAGCACGCGATTCTAGAAGAAATCGGCAGAAGGGACGAACCCAACTGCGCGATTGAGGCGTAGCGCGGCCGTGAAGCCCGCTGTAGTTCTCGCATCGCCATCAACGCCAACGATCGAGGAATGCGTACGCCACGCGGAACTACTCGCGAGCGACCTGGCGGGTCGACTTCTCAAGCATGGCGCCGACTTCCTAGGCGCAGGTCTTCGCGCGTCACGAGCACCCGGGCGACTTTTGGTCACGAAGGTTCAGCGCAGAAGCCTCAATTCTGACGCTTTCTCGGGTATTCTGCCGAAGCGTCGTCTTGGCGTGCTGCAAGAATTTCTTCTCGCAGCACATCGCGCCGCGCGTCCTATTTTGGCTACCGTCACCAACCATTCTCCTAGCAAACATCGCAGCGACCCTCGCAGCGACGAAGCGCTTGTTGTCGCGCACCGTGCTGGTGACGCGAACGCGCTGCGCATCATCATTGAGCGTTACCAAGGCGAATTGCACGGATTTCTCACGCGTCTCGTTGGTTCGCGGACGGGCGCTGACGATGTGTTTCAGGAAGCTTTCCTGCAAGTGCATCTCTCGGCAGATAGTTTCGACGAAGAGCGCCGCTTCAAGCCGTGGCTCTACACGATCGCTGCCAATAAGGGTCGCGACTTTCTCCGCCGTCAGAAGCGCCGAGCGGCTGTGAGCCTCGATGCGCCCGTTCGGTCGAGTGGCGGCTCGGTTGGTGATGCATCGCTTATCGATCTCATTGGCGATGGTTCCGATTCCCCGTCGAGCAGTTTGGAATCGCGTGACGAAGCATCGATCGTGAAAGTCGTGGTCGACGAATTGCCCGCGCACTTCCGTGAAATCTTGCTCCTCGCGTATTTTCAGAAGATGAGTTACGCGCAGATTTCCGACAGCCTTTCTATTCCGCTGGGCACAGTGAAAAGTCGTCTCCATGCAAGCGTGGCGTGCTTTGCGGAGAGTTGGAAGATTGCCTGCGCACGCAGTACTTCTCGCACGGATGCGATTGCGATTCCCTCGGGCACTCGCAACAAAGACAGCAGAAGGAGCGACGCATGACGCGCGACAACGAACACGATTCGAATCACCAGGGAATTGATCGCGCGAATGCGACGCTGTCACCCGCCGATTGCGGCGCGATCGACATGCTCATCGAGCACGGTTTCGATCTTGATGCAACCGTCGCAGCGAACCCAACGCAAGCTTCGCGACTGCGCGCGGCGCACACGCTCTTCATGCGCCTTGACGCGTACGAATGTGAAGCACCTGATGCGAGTCTTGTTGATGCAACGCTTGCCCGCATTGCTCGCGACGACAGCGATTCACAGGCGCGCATGCGCTTTGATGCGAATGCGGACAACAACACGACAGGCCTGACGCGTGGTCGATGGCACAATTTCATCGGACTCGCGTGCGCTGCAATTCTCATTATTTCCATCAGCATTCCAATCGCGTCGTACATGCAAGGTCGCAGTGCCGACGCGCGCTGCGGCAACAACCAGCGCGAACTCGCCGGCGGCATCACGAGCTATGTGCGAGACAACAATCGCATGCCGATTGCCGCGGGATTCTCACCCGATCTCTCTGCGCTCACCTCGTGGAACGACTACAAGAGCGCGAAGCACCTCGGTTCGCTGGTCGATGGCCAGTACTGCGCAGAGGGTTGCGTTGCATGCGGCAACGACAAAACCGGCGAGGGTTACGCGTATCAAGTTCCCACCCGCAGCTCGCACTTCGCGTGGAGCAATGGCGTCCGCGCCCCTGCGATCGCCGATCGAAATCCCTTGATTGACCTCAGCCGCCGCGGTCAACTCGTCGGCGTGCTTGTGATCAACAGCCCTGAACACGGTGGACGCGGCCAAAATGTGCTGTTCACCGACGGAAGCGTGGAGTTTCTTGGGTCGCCCGTTCTGATCATCCCCGCCACCGCGCAGATGACCTCGCACATCGAGAACATTTGGATCCCGATGGATCTGGGCAGCAAAGAAGATGGACTCGATTCACCGAGCGAATGGCTTGGTTTCGACGTCTTCCTGACGCAGTGAGTGGCTGGTTGGCGAGCCTGACCGCAAGTCAAGCCGCACAGCCGACACTACTTCCTCCGATAATGAGAATTCGTTCGCGAAGCAAGGCTCCAATCGCCTTGACCGTTCTGCGGTTTCTGCTATCTTCATCGACCCTTTAGAACGGAAGCCCACTATGCCAAAGAACAAGAGCCACAAAGGCCTCGCGAAACGAATCAAGGTCACCAAGAACGGCAAAGTCCGCTTCGGTCGTCCACACAGTCGTCACCTCAAGAGCAACAAATCGGGCACCGCGATCCAAAGCTACCGCAAGCGTCGCCATGCGCGCAGCGGCGACATCCGCGCGCTCAGCAAGTTGCTGTTCCGTCCGTTGCTCTCGGTTGAGAAGGCCAAGCGTCGCGAAGCCGCGCGCGAGGTCGAAGTCACCGCCGCAACCTGATTCCGCTCACTCAAGTTTTTCAGATCCCCCAAATTAGATCGTCGGGTCCGAAGCGTTTGGAATCTTCCGAACCTCCGCCGGTCGCAGCCAAGAGGTTGATTCATGCCACGCGCACGCAAGGGTGCAGCCCGTACACAAGCCCGACGCAAGCTTCTTCGTGAAGCTCGTGGGTACTACGGCACAAAGTCCCGACATAAGCAACAAGCCAAGGTCGCCATGATGCGCGCAAAGCGTCACGCATGGCGAGATCGTCGCGCGCGTAAGCGTGATTTCCGTGCGCTCTGGATCACACGCATCACTGCGGCGTGCCGTATGCGCGGAATTCGTTACTCGCTCTTCATCAACGGACTTCAGCGTTCGGGCGTCCTGCTCAATCGCAAGATGCTCCAGTTGATCGCGATCGAGGATCCGAAGACCTTCGATGCGCTCGTCGCACTTGCGACGAAGAACACCGTTGCGTCAGCGCGCGTGCATTGCGCCGCCTGAAGTAGGTGAAACGACAAGAGACTCAGAACGCCCGCGATTCGCGGGCGTTCTGCTTTTTACTGCTTGATTTTGCCTGCGCGACGATCGTTCCAGAATGTCATCACCGCAGTGATATCGCGTTCGTTGAGCGCGTGAGCCAGGCATGATGCGCAAGCGAAGCTTCGAAGATGTTGCTCGCGTGTGGCGTGATCTGTTGCGCGTGATGCAGCTTCGAATTCGCGAGCACTCTCGCGCCACGCGGGCTCGACGGACGGCAACGGCATCGCGAGCAGTTGCTTGGCGCTGAGTTTAATCGCGCCCGCGCTCATTGCGCTGCCTGAGTACAACGCGACTGCGCGAGCCGCAATGATGGGTGACGCCACCGCTGCTGCCACCATCCAGATGTCAGCACTGTTGCGAGCGGTCACAGTGAGAAGCGGCACGAGCGGAAGCGCACCGCCCTCTTCATCAACGAAGGCTTCGATCACGCGAGTCTGCGTCGCAACAAGAATTTTGGGAACCAGTCGCGATGCGATCCACGCTGAGAGCTTTAACTCGCCTGCAAGTGTCGCTCGATCAACACGAGGATGGCGAAAGATCGCGCCGAGGATCTTCGCGTCGACGCATCCCCATATCGATTCAGCGAGTTCGATATGTTTGGTGGTGAGAAGTTTCGGATGCGTTGCGTCAACAGCGTGCTCGCGATCGACGATCGCGCCGCGCAATCCGTAGTACTGATCGCGAAAGTCCGCGGTCGCGAAGGCGATCGAATCAAGCGTCGCGCGCGAATGAAGCGACGCAACACATGCAGGCGCGCCGAAACCTTCAGCGAGCAGATGCGACCAAGTTGGATCGTTCGTAGTTGGTTGCTGGCACGAAGGACTCGGCTGAAAGTCCGCACCGAATGCGCAACGCACAACGCGATCCTTCGCAGCGTTGTTGACGCCATCTCGCTCGAGCACAACCGCACACACACGAACACTCGCATCGGCGAAGAGCGTCTCGCGACAACTCCACACCAAACGCAACGAGGCACGCGCCAACGCAGCATCACGCGCGCCCTTCGCATCACTCGACGCGAGATACGACTGAGGCATCACACATCCAAGGCGACCATGCGCGCGCGTTGCCGCAAGGGCAACATGCAAGAACGCCGCCGCGAGATCCGCATAGCGACGCACCGCGCCATCAGTGAGTCGCGCAATGAGCGCGGCACGCGCGCGCGTCGCAGCAGTTGCAGTCGCAAGTTGATTGAGAAACGGCGGATTGCCAAGGACAAGATCGAATCCGTCGCTGCCTGAGAACGCGCGAAGATCAATGGTGAACGCATCGGCGCAGCGAATGTGACTTGCAAGCGCGCGCTTCACTCGAGTGCGAGTGGTCGGCAGAGTGTCTGTCGGCAACAACGCGAGAAGTTCCGCGCGACAAAGTTCAATCGCGCCCGAATCGATGTCAACTCCAAAGACCGCGCGCTCAAGCACTTCCGCCATCGTTCTCTCGCCAAGCGCGACGATCGCGACCGCTGCCGCCACCAAGAAATTTCCGTTCCCGCACGATGGATCAAGCACATTGCGCGGCTCAACCGCGAGTTCGTGCAAGGTTTCACGAACAACAAACTCAACCAGCGCGCTCGGCGTGTAGTGCGACCCTTGCGCCTTGCGCTGCGTGACTCCACTGCTCAATGCCGTCGCATCCAACCGCGCAAGATGCGCAGTGACACGAGAGTTTGAAACAGTTTTCACACGCGCGGACATCCGCGAACGCTACCGCGAACGGCTCTTGTTCGCATAGGAACTTTGCTGAGTGGAACAAAGATTGCGGGAACACTCCCCGCTAGCAAACTGTTTACTTTTGCCCGCGCACACGCTCTCATGGCGAGTGATCGCACACCACTCATTCACACCACTCACATTTGGAGACAGCCATGACGACCATATCAGCGTCGGAGAGCGCGTCGAGACGAGATGGGGACGCCGCAGAAGCGCAAGCAGACGCGCGCGGCTATTCAAGTGAAGCAGCATCACCAAGCGCGGCCGTTCGAAACATCGTGCTCGTTGGACCTGCAGGTGCAGGAAAGACCAGCGTGCTCGAAGCACTCATGTTTGAAGCCGGTGCACTGAAACGACTTGGATCAATCGAGCACGGCGACACCGTTGGAGATCACGATTCGATCTCGCGCGATCTTGGTCACTCGATTAACAGCACGCTCTCGCATCTCGAAGCACACGGCGTGCATCTCAATTTGATTGATACGCCTGGCTCGATGGACTTCATCGGAAAATCAATCGCCGCGCTTTCAGCAAGTGATCTCGTCGTGATCGTCGTCGACACACGCACGATGCATGATCCAGTCTTGCGGCGCATCGCGCGAATTGCCGAAGATCACAATCTCCCGCGCATGGTGGTCATCAACAAGATCGATCAAGGCAGAGACCAACGGCCCTTGCTTGCCAATCTCGGCGAGCTCTTTGGGCCCGCGCTGCGACCAATTGATTTACCCAACGACCACGGCCATGCTGTGGTCGATTGCTTTGAAGGAGCGAGTGGCGCGTCTGATCTTGGAAATGTGTCGTCGTTTCATCAACGCATCATCGATCAAGTGGTCGAAGTTGATGACGCGCTGATGGAGCGCTATCTCAGCGATGGCGTGCTGCCGCCGAAGCCATTGCATGATGCGTTTGAGAAAGCGTTGCGCAGCGGTCATCTTGTGCCGCTCGCGTTTTGCAGCGCGCGTGAATGCACGGGAATCAAGCAATTGCTCGCTGATTTCATCACGTTGGCGCCGTGCCCAACAGAGGGAAACCCGAGACCCTTCGAGTTTCCAGCAGGTGGAAGCGAACCATGGCGCGCGACATGCGATCCAACACTTCCACTTGTCGCGCACGCCTGGAAAGTTGCAGCCGATCCATATGTCGGACGACTCGCCACCTTTCGCATTCATCAAGGCTCGCTTCAACGAGACGCGATGATTCGAATTGATGGACACAAACGCGCAGTGCGTGTGGCGCATCTCTATCGAGTGCAAGGCAGACGACTCACCGAAGTCGAACAACTTGGTGCGGGCGACATCGGCGCAA
>QWPU01000114.1 GCA_003671065.1 Planctomycetota bacterium
TATTGACCGAGTCGCCCACGGTGAGAAACGAAACGACATCGACAGCGACTCCGCTGACGGGACGCACGTACGGAGTGGCGCTCGAAGTAGGGGAGGTGCTTACCAGTTGAGCGTTGACGGTGGAAGAAACCAGCGCCAGAAAGGCATAGCGGAGCGAGATGGTGACGGATGGAGAGGACAGTTTCATAATGCGCAAACTCCTAAAGGGGCCTTGAGGGTGAAAGACACGAAAGGGACAGTGAAAGACGCAGTTCTAGTGGTGCAGGACAATCCTGCGATCCCGTCAAACGAGCGCGAAGCATCTGCGCCGAGTGTGTGCTCCTTCGGTGGAGTCGATCAAATTGACGACAAGAATTGATGAGCGGCCTCGAGGTAAAGATCAATTCATTTCTTCACATCGCAGCGCTGCGAGTGCGCGCACGGGATCAATCTCCGCTGCTGAATTTATTTTTTTGGCATCGTGAACAGGGAACAACTGCCTGTCACTTGAGAGGCCAGTGAGCGGGCGAGTGCCAGCTTTATGCGCAATCGCGTCGGTGGCGATGTGCATGACCCGTTTCTGTTCTCGTCTTGCGGAAATGACTGACACCAGGCTCGTTTGAGCGTCCGCTGCAGGTTGCAACAAACGCCTGTCCTTTGAGCGGAGCGGGCTGCGTCTTGCGGAAATGACTGACGCAAGGCGCGTTTGAGCGTCCGCTGCAGGTTGCAACAAACGCCTGTCCTTTGAGCGGGCTGTGGCGCTTGACGCTGCCTGCAAAACGCGGGATCGTTGACGGTCACCATGCAATTCAACCTTACTGCGACGCAACGAAGCGCCTTAGAGCAAACTCTCGGTGCCCACGCGCCTGGTCATCATGTCATCGTGCACGAATTGCACGGCGCGATCGACATTGCGCGTTGGCAACGCGCTGTCCGGACGCTGCTGCAGAGCTCTTCGATTTTCCGCCGCAGCTATTTGCCTGGTGATGACGGCTGGCTCATTGTTGAAGCAGCTACGACCAAGAATGAACTCGCCGTCTTCGATGTGATGCACGCGCCGAGTGGAACCTCTCTTGCGCTTGTCGATGAGTTGATCTCACGCGTGTTCCGACCAGAAGAAGCGCCGCTGATCCGAGTCGCGCTCGTGGTGGAAACGGATCGGGCGTTTCTCGTACTGACGGCTGCGTCGTTTGTGATTGATCTCTTCTCGATGCGTCCATTGTTTCAGGCGCTCTCGCGTGCCTATGCAGGCGAACTGGTCGGTGACCTGACGCTCAATCAAACGCAACTGCTCGCAACAGAAACGGAGTACCTCGCGTCCGCGAAACATGATTCAAGTTTGCAATTCTGGCGTCCGTTGCTCACGGGCATTCGCTACCAATGGCAGCCCGCGAAATGGAACGATCTCTCGTCGCCGACATTCTGGTCTGCCTCAATCAATGAGACAGAGACCGCAGCGCTCTATGCGTTTTCGGCGCGCATTGGCGTCCCTCTTGAAAGTGTGTTGGTGCTGGCGTTCCACATGTTCTTGCGCAAGTTGACCACTGATGAAACGATTGTGACTGCCCTCGCGCATCGCATTGGGGCAGAGGACGCGAACGGTCTGGGATTTTGCGAACAACGACCCGTCATTCTCAGTCGCATCGACGCGAACACAACGGTGCGTGACTTCCTCGCTCACGGACATCGGCTGATTGAGTACGCGAAATTTCACGCAGGTTTGCACAGAGGCGAGATGCTCTCGATCTTCCGCAAGAAGGATCCGAGTCTGGTTCGGATGACCAACGTCACCTTTGAAACCGACTTGCTTCCATACGACGCACTTCGCGTGGAAGGCCTAACAATCACGCTGCTTCCCGCGCTTTCGCAGCGCGTGGATCTGTCGGACATTACGATCACGATGACGCATGGCAGCACATTGCGCTTCAATGTTTCAGTGCGCAATCCAGCGCACGCGGCAGCAGTAGCCGCAGCAGCGACGACCTTTCATGATCTGCTGCGCAATCTTCCTGATGCGCTTGATGGAACGATCGCTGCACTTTCGATGTTGTGCGAAGCGACTCGTGCGCAAGCGATCGCGCACTCCGATGGCGGTCCACTCACGACCGCTCCCCGCGCAGTCCTTGAACGATTCAACGACATGGTCGCGCAACATCCAGATGCATCGGCTCTGCGTTGCGGTGATGAGCACTACACCTACGCTGAACTCTCTATCGCGGCGGACAAAGTTGCGGCGGCGCTCCTTCCGCTCGTGACCGACTCGCATGAGCCGCTCGTCGGAATCTGCATGACGCGCGGTGCTCGCATGATCGTGGCGCTCATCGGTGTGTTGCGCAGCGGCGCGGGATATCTACCTTTAGATCCAGCGAATCCTGTTGATCGTCTGTCGTTCATTCTTTCTGACGCAGGTGCGCGTGCCGTGCTCGTCGATGAAAAGACCACTGAAATTGCAGCGAAAGCTGCGGCAGCGACCACATGCGTGCCAACCGTCGTAGTCATCGACGACGCGCTTGCGCAACCACATCTCACCCAACTTGATCTTCCAGTGCAACGCGCCGACTCGATCGCGTATGTGATCTACACCTCGGGCACAACAGGCAAGCCGAAGGGCGTGGTCGTTGAGCGGCGTCACGCCGCAGTGTTCGTCGCCGCGAGCGAGCAAGTGGCTGGATGCACTGTTGGAAATCGCTGGCTTCAATTCGCGTCGCTCAACTTTGACGCGAGCGTGCTCGAGATTTTCAATTGTCTCACGCGCGGCGCTGAGTTGAATATCGCGCCAAGCGAAGTGCGCGCCGATCCAAAAGCCTTGTGGTCGTTGTTGCGTGATGCTCGCATTACGCATGCGTTCATTCCGCCTGCGATGTTGCGTGTGCTTCCGCGTCAGCCGCTCCCTGATCTCGCCAACATCTACTGCGGTGGTGAAGCGAGCGACGACGCGACTGTGCTCTATTGGTCAAACGCGACGCAGTTGTGGAATGTCTATGGTCCCACTGAAACGACAGTGTTGTGCTCAGCGAATCTCTTAGAAGCGGGGCGAGGCGCTTCAAATCTCGGCCGTCCACTTCCTGGCTACACCATGTATGTGCTCGACGCGCTTGGTGAGCCGACGCCCCTGTGTGGCATTGGCGAGATCTTCATCGGTGGCGATGCAGTCACTCGCGGTTACTTCGGTCGTCCTGAGCTCACGGAGCAGCGATTCATCGCGAATCCCTTCGGCAGCGGTCGACTCTATCGCAGTGGCGATCTTGCGCGACGACTTCCTAATGGCGAACTGGAGTATCTCGGTCGCAATGATTTTCAAGTAAAAGTACGCGGCTTTCGCATCCAGATCGGCGACATCGAAGCAGCGATCCGCGCAGTGAATGGGGTGCGTGGTGTGTTCGTCACCGTCGTGGAAGGACCAGGAGGCCAGACGCTTGCCGCGTGGTATGTCTCGACTGCGACACTCGCCGACACGGTACGCAACGCAATTAGCGCAGTGTTGCCGCAGTACATGGTTCCCACGCATCTGCTGAGGCTCGACGCGTTTCCTGTGAATATCAGCGGGAAAATCGATCGTACTCGTCTGTTGCTTCCGAGCGCTTCGGACACGAGCGTGAAGGAATTGCTCACACCACTGCAGCGCCAAGTGCGTGCCGCGTGGGCGCAGACTCTCAAGTGCAATGCCGATGGACTTGGCACGGCTTCGCACTTCTTTCACCTCGGTGGTCATTCGCTTGCGGCGAGCGTTGTCTGCAGCACTTTGACGAGTCAACTCGGTGTCGGCATTCGTCCGCGCACATTGTTCGAATATCCTGTACTCGCAGCGTTTTGTGAACAACTCGCGCATGCTGATGCGTCGAGCGTGTTGCCACCGATCGAGCGCAGCGCTGTCAAGAGCGCGCCTGTCGTCGGCGCGTTGATTCCCATGATGGTCAATCGCGCGGCACAACATGGCAGCGACAACACCTACACCATCGTCGTGCGCATTGATATGGATCCGCGCGTGAATCCGCAAGTACTGCGCCGCGCGTTGCGCGAGGTGCTTGCATCTGATCCGATCTTTCGCACCGCGATTGTCGAAGAGCACGCGCGTGTTCACTTGGTTGAACAAGAGACGACCGCGTCGCAGATTCCACTTATTGATTGCCCTGACGAAGATATCGACGCGCGCATTGAAGCGATGCGGAATGATGTCTTCGAACTCAAGCGCGCACCACTCTGGCGCGCAGCCATTCTGGTTGGCGAGAGTGGTCGAACTGTGCTTGGTTTCTCAGTGAATCACGGCATCTTCGACGGTTGGTCGCTCAATCTGTTCCTCGAACTCCTCGGTCGCTCCTACGACGCAGTGTTGAATTCGACTCCACTGGGAAGGGATGCAGCCACCGTGTTCGACTACGGCATCTGGTCCGACGCGCCCGCCCGCAAAGGTGCGTGGACTTCAAGCGTGTCGTATTGGGAACGCAAACTCCACGGCGTCAGTGCACGCACAGAATTGCCAGCGACCTCAACGACTCGACGGCCTGACGCGAACGCATGGTTGCCGCTGCGTCTTGAGCCCGCAGTCGTCGCTGGGTTGAAGCGCCTTGCATCAGACCTCGATGTCACGCTTCCACCTGTGTTGTTCGCGGCATATCTCGTGTGGCTCTGGCGACTCACTGGTCAACGCGCGCTGACGGTTGCGTATCCCTACGCGGGCCGTGATGTGCCTGGCTCCGAGCAGATTCTCGGCATGTTCGTCACTATGGGATTTCTTCACGAAACCCTGGACATCAACGCGAGTTTCTCGACGCTGATCAAGCGCATCGCCGCGCAAATGGTGAATGACCGCGAGCATCTCGTGGCGTCGCCCTACGACATTGATCTGTCGAGCATCGGCGTTCCAAACATTCTCTTCAGCCTGCAAACAGGCATCAATCTCGCAACAACGATCGGTGGCTTTCCTTGCGCCGCGCACGAGCTGCCTTCACGCACATCGAAAGCTGACATCGGTGGCATCTTCTACGAGACGATTGATCAGGCCATCGAAGGGCGCATTGAGTTTGATAGCTCATTGCTCGATCCAGCGTTGGTGAAGGGATTCTTGCGCTCGTTTGAATCATTGGTGACTTCGGCGAGTGCGTCCGCCACCGCGTCGCTTGTTGATGTGCCGTACTTGAGCGATGCAGAACGCGCGCTCATCACTTCGATGGCGACGGGTCCCGCATTGCCGACATGCGCGTCGACGATTGTCGAACGATTTGCATCGATCGTGAAAGAGCATCCACAGCGCATCGCGTTGGAGTGCGCGGAAAAGTCTTGGACCTATACAGAACTCGATGCGGTGACCGATCGATTGGCGAGCGCGTTGTTGACGCGTCATCATCCTGCCGCGCAAACGCCCATCGGATTGAGTGTCACCAAGAGCGGCGAACTCATTCAAGGAGCGCTGGCGATTCTCAAGGCAGGCTGCGCCTATGTGCCGCTTGATCCACACTATCCCGCTGATCGACTTCGCTATCTCATTGAAGACAGCGGCGCGCGATTGATCATCGCTGATGCATCGAGCGCCGAAATCATCCGCGCGACGGGCGCGAGTGATGTCACTTTCGTTGATCCATTCGACGCAAGTCTCGCGCAAGAGCCCGTCGTTGCGTTTCCTCGCGTGCGTGGAAGTGATCTCGCGTATGTGATCTACACCTCAGGGTCCACGGGAAAGCCGAAGGGCGTGTTGATCGAGCATCAAACCCTTCCACGCATGATCGCAGGCGCAGTGGAACCGCTTTCATTCACGCCTGATTCGCGCTTTATGTTGCTTGGCACGCTGAACTTTGATGCGAGCGTCTTGCAAGTGTTTATGCCGCTGCTCAATGGCGGAACGCTTGTTGTGCCCGCTCCCAACATCGAGAAAGAGCCCGAAGTCCTGCATCAAGCGTTGCGTGACGCACGCGTGACGCATGTTTGCGCAACGCCCTCGCTCATTCGTAATTTTCCACATACACCGTTGCCTGACATGCAAGTGCTCGGCTTTGGTGGAGAAGCAATTGACGCCGCGACGGCCGCGTATTGGTCGCAACACACGCGCTTCTTCTCGATGTATGGACCAACCGAAACGACAGTCATGAGCAGCACGGGATTGATCGCGCCTGGTGCAAACTCTCGAATCATCGGCCGACCGCTCGCGGGGTACACGATGCAGTTGCTTGATGCGCAGATGCAACAAGTTCCATTCGGCGCGATTGGTGAGATCTACATCGGCGGCGGTTGCGATGCGCGTGGTTACCTCGGCAAACCTGAGCTCACGATGGAGCGATTCGTCGTTGATCCATGTGGCGATTCACCCTACGCGCGGAGCTATCGCAGCGGTGACCTCGGACGGTTTCTCAGTGATGGCACCATCGAGTACTTCGGTCGCAATGATGACCAGATCAAGTTGCGCGGTTTCCGCATCGAACTCGGCGAGATCGAATCTGCGTTGCAACGAGTCGCTGGAATCTCAGCAGGCGCGGCGGCTGTTCGCGGTGAAGGTGATCTGCGCGCGATCGTTGGGTATTACACGACTGCGACGAAGGAGGCGCTTGACGAAAAAGCAATTCGCAGCGCGCTCGCTGTGTTCTTGCCTGAATACATGATGCCGTCGTTCTTGGTGCATTTGCAGGAATTTCCGCTCAACGCCAATGCAAAGTTGGATCGCAAAGCGTTGCCCGCTGTTTCAATGCACGCGCATGCGGGTGATCCTCCGCGAGAAGGAATCGAAACATTGATTGCGCAAGTATGGGAAGATCTGTTGCGCTTCAAAGGCGTTGGTCGCGACGATGACTTCTTTCACCTTGGTGGTAACTCGCTGCTCGCGGCGCGATTGCAGTCGCAGTTGCGTGAGCGCTGCGGACTCGAACTTTCGATCTCAACGCTCTACGCGAAACCGACGATTGCGGGTCTTGCCGACGCAAGCATCAGCGGCTCTATCAACGCCGCGGTGAGTTGCGCGCGTGCGGGACTGCGCGTGCGTGAACCGATCGCGGAGGGCGTTGCGCCCGAAGTCGTGCGCCATGCGTTGCTCACTGGCGCGGGTGGATTCCTTGGGATCTATCTGTTGCAGTCGCTCTTAGGCAAAGTCGAAACGGTGTCATGCCTGATGCGGGGGCGCGATGAAACCACGGTGCAAGCCATGCTGCATGCGGCTGCGGATCGCGCGGGATTGCTCAGTGATTGGAGTCGCGTACGCATTGTGCTTGGTGATCTCGGCGCGCCGAATCTCGCGTTGACGGCGGGCGCGCTCGATGTGCTTGCGCACAGCATTGACGCGATCATTCACTGCGGCGCGTGGGTGCATCATCGCTACTCCTACGAAACACTGAAGGCAACGAATGTCGATGCGACGGCGGATCTCTTGCGTCTGGCGATGCGCGGCAAGCGTAAACGGTTTTGCTTTGTCTCGACTGAATCAGCGAGTGAAGCAATCGCTGGAATTGAGCGTGTGGCTGAGGCGGTGCTCGATATCGATGCGCATCCGCCCGTGAGTGAGGTTGGTTACTTGCTCACGAAATGGACAGCTGAGCAGTTGGTCGCTGACGCATCGCGTCGATACGGTCTTGATGCGGTGATCGCGCGACCGGGCAATATCACGGGAGATTCGCGCACTGGCTACAGCAACTACGACCATAATCACTTCTGGTTGTTCACCAAGGGTTGCGTGCAACTTGGTGCATATCCCGAGATTTCGAGTCGTGTAGAGATGACGCCAGTTGATCGCGTGGCAGACAAAGTTGTTGGCTTGTGTCTGATGGCAACGAGTGGTTTGCGCGTGTCCAACTTGAGCAACCCAGTGTCAACGACATGGCCAGCGTTCTTGAGTGAAGTCGCGGCAGCGGGAGGGTTTCGCGTGGAACGCTTTGCGGTGAAAGACTGGCAGGCGCGACTCGCAACTATTGATGAGAGCAATGCACTCTGGCAGATTCGCGCGTTCTATGAAGGTGATCTGAGTGGAACGCAGTTGCCCGTGGATCACGATGCAACGGTGCGTTGCTTGACGGCGGCTGGTGTTGCGGTGTCGCCCGCGATCAGTGAATTGACGCCGCGCTATGTGTCGTACTTGAAGACTGAAGGATTTTTGCCGAGTGTTTAAGTTGCGCGTGGTGGATCTGCGCACGATTGAGGCGAGCGCGCATGAGTTGAGCGCAGCGGAGTTGCGTCGTAGTGCTTCGTTTGCGAAGGAAGTGGACCGCGAGCGTTTCGTGCGTCGACGCAACGCCATTCGTGCGATCGCGATGGCGCACTGCGGGAACGCGCCGTCATGGAAGTGCGGCGTGTGTGGGAGTGACGATCACGGCGCGCCTTCACTGCATGGCGCGTCGATCAGTTCGAGTTCATACGGCAGCGCACTCGTTGTAGTGATTGGTCCCGCGCAGTGGCAACTTGGCGTGGATGTCGCGCCGCGAAGTGCGCCGCGCGACATGATGCTCGTCGTGCAGCAGTTGTTTTCGCCTGCAGAACGAACGCTCGATGACGCGATGGGTGTGTGGGTTCGCAAAGAAGCGCTCGGCAAAGCGCTCGGTCTCGGCATCGCGTGCGATGACGCTGCTCACGCGAGCGGTCGGCTCGATACGACAACCACCGACTTCATTATTGAAGATCACGATGTCGACATGTTCGACGAGTTACGCGCAGCTGTCGCTCGCCGCAGCGTGCTGTTGCGATAGCCATACAGCGCGTAGATCGCGGCGCC
>QWPU01000115.1 GCA_003671065.1 Planctomycetota bacterium
CTGGGAAGCACTTGCGGCGAAAGCTGATGAGTCTTACTCGGCGGCAGCAGCGCGTCGTAGCCGCGGATAATCAGCGTTTGGAGATTGCTTCATCGGTTGTGGCGATGCCGCCGATACAAGACATACTCAGAATGGCAATCAGAAACACGTCCACCCCACTTGCCCGGTCGCGCATTGTTGTGACTGGAGGCGCAGGCTTTCTCGGCCGAGCCGTTCTACAGGTGTTGCGCCAGCGCGGAGTGACGGATCCATTCGTTGTGCGAAAGTGCGACTACGACCTCACGACTGAAGCCGCCGTGGAACGCCTCTATCGAGACACCACTCCCGATGTAGTGATTCACCTCGCCGCAGAAGTCGGTGGCATCGGTGCGAATCAAACGAATCCTGGTCGCTACTTCTATTCCAACATGGCGATGTCGCTTCATCTGATTGAAGCCGCGCGTCGCACTGGACTTCGTAAGTTCGTTCATACAGGAACCATTTGTTCGTATCCGAAGTTCACACCAGTTCCGTTTCGAGAAACCGACTTGTGGAACGGCTACCCCGAAGAGACGAACGCGCCGTATGGCATCGCCAAGAAGTCCGCGATGGTGATGCTTGAAAGCTATCGCCTTCAGTACGGACTTGCGTCTGCATATGTGTTGCCCGTGAATCTGTACGGACCGTGGGACAACTTCGATCCACAGACTTCGCATGTCATTCCAGCGCTCATTCGCAAGTGTGTTGAAGCGCGTGCAGCGAACGCATCGAGCATCGAGTGTTGGGGCACGGGCAGTGCGAGCCGTGAGTTTCTCTATGTTGACGATGCGGCTGAAGGCGTTGTGCGTGCGGCGGAAATGCTCGATGAGCCGACGCCGATCAATCTTGGCACTGGCTGCGAGATTACGATTCGCGCACTCGTTGAGAAGATCGCGCAGGCGTGCGATTTCAGTGGCGACATTGTGTGGGATTCTTCGAAGCCCGACGGTCAACCTCGACGCTGTGTTGATTCACAGCGCGCGCGGGAACTGATGGGTTGGTCATCAACCGTGGACTTTCAAGAGGGATTGCGTCGCACCGTCGAGTGGTACAAGTCATCGCGTTCATCACAACCAGTGGGGAGTCGTTGAACGCACGCTCCTCAGCACACACAGTGAGCAATATCGGAGTGCATCTACAAGCTTGAATTCATGCGCATACTGCTGATCAATCAGACCTTCTACCCGGACTACGCCGCGACTGCGCAACATGCGCACGATCTCGCGCGTTATCTCGTGAGCCAAGGTCATGAAGTCACAGCGATTGCATCGCGTTCAATCTATGGCGAAAAGGGCGCGGCACTTGCGCGTGAAGAAGTCGTTGATGGCATTCGCATTGTGCGCGTGGGCAAGAGCATCTTTGGCAAGTCATCGATCTTGGCGCGATCAATTGACTTCGGACTCTTCTATCTATTGGCTTTCTGGAAGTCGATGGTCATGCAGCGGCAAGATGTGGTGATCTGCTTCACGACGCCGCCGTTTGTTGCGCTCATTGGCTGGTTTCTGCGACTTGTTCGCGGCACGCGCTATGTCTATTGGGTGATGGATCTCTATCCCGATGTGGCTGTTGCGTGCGGCGTCATGAATGCGCGCTCGCCGCTGACATGGGTGCTCGAGCGGCTGAATCGGTTTTGTCTGCGTCATGCAGATCGCGCGGTCGTACTCGGTCGTTGCATGCAAGCGCGTGTTGTGGCGAAGGGCATTCCTGCGAGCAACCTAGCGCTCATCAATGTGTGGAGTGATCCGAGTGACGGCGTTGCGACAGATCGATCGATCAACTCGTATCGCCGCGAATGGAACATCGGCGATCGTGTGCTGGTCATGTACTCGGGCAACTTCGGCATCGGTCACGATGTCGTGACAATCGCAGACAGCGTGCAAGCGCTGCGCGACGATTCAAACATCGTGTTCGCATTTGTTGGTGGCGGCAAGCGCAAAGATGAACTCATCGGCATGCTGCGCGACCGCGGCCTGACCAACTACATCGAAGCGCCGTATCAACCACGCGAACGCATTCATGATTTGCTCAGCGCCGCAGATATTCATCTCGCGAGTCTCGCCAGCGGTTCAACAGGCATCATGGTGCCGAGCAAGTTCTACGGCGTACTCGCAGTGGCTCGACCCATTGTCTACATCGGTGAAGAAGCGGGCGAAGCCGCGCGCGTCATCAACGAAGAGCAGTGCGGGATTGTGGTTGCGCTCGGTGATGCACCAGCACTTGCGGCAGCTATTCGCAAGCTAGCGGTTGATCGTGATCTTGCGACGACGATGGGAAATCGCGCACGCGCCGTGATGGTTGAGAAGTGGGGCGCGACGCACGCGATGCGCAAATGGAACACATTGCTTGGCGAAGTCGCCAATGCTGGTCGTCGTCGCGTTTGAATCGCGCGGACGGTGCACGCACTGCCATGAACCACCAGCCTCCTGCAACACCTTCGAGTGAAACGCTTCGCGCGCGCCGTGCAAGTCCATATTCAACGCGCGAGAAAATCGGTCGGCTCATGTGGGCCGCAACACAAGCGACGCTCTTTCGCTGTTCATTCCACAACTTCTACGGCTGGCGACGCACGCTCTTGCGCGTGTTCGGTGCACAGGTGCACGCGAGCGCGAATGTCCGTCGCACGGTGCTGATTGAGTGTCCGTGGAATCTCACCATCGGCGCCGACAGTTCAATCGGGGATCGCGCAATTCTCTATTGCTTGGGCACAGTCACGATCGGCGAACGCGTCACGGTTTCGCAAGGTGCGCACTTGTGCGCAGGGACGCACGATCATCGCCTTAGTTCGATGCCGCTCGTTCGTCCGCCGATTCAGATTGGCGATGATGTGTGGATTGCCGCCGACGCCTTCGTTGGCCCAAAGGTAACTATCGGTAAGGGCGCGCTCTTAGGCGCGCGTGCCGTGGCGTTTCAAGATCTCGCTCCATGGACGATCTACCTGGGCAATCCTGCAAGTGCTGTGCGTGAACGCGTGCATGAATCGCGTTGAACGCGGCGATCGAACGAAGCGTTCGCTGCTGCTATTCTCGAACCTTCACGAGAGAGCGAACTCAGCATGCCGATGCGCCTTTACAACACACTCACTAAGTCGACTGAGGAATTCAAAGCGATTGCCGCTGATGGAACCGTCGCGTTCTATTCGTGCGGACCGACGGTGTACGACGACGCGCACATCGGGAATTTTCGCTCGTTCCTCAATGCGGATGTCTTGCGGCGAACGCTTGAGTTGTTCGGCCACACTGTGCGTCATGTCATGAACATCACCGATGTTGGTCACATGACTGAAGACGAAGATGCGGACGGCGGCGGTGAAGACAAGATGGCGGTGGCGGGTAGGCGCATCGCGGAAGCGAAGAAGTCAGGCAAGTTGCCAGCGGGTGCAGAAATCGACGCAGGAAATCCCTATGCGATCGCGAGTTTCTACGCCGATCGCTTTCTCGAAGACGCGCGTCATCTTGGTCTCAAGGTTGCGATTGAAGAGCGAGGACATCCCGAGTTGATGCCGCGGCCGACACGCTGCATTCCGCAAATGATCCAACTTGTTGAAGCACTGATTGCCCACGGAAATGCCTATGTCGCAAGTGATGGCGTCGTGTACTTCAGCGTGACAAGCTTTCCCGCTTACGGCCAATTGTCAGGCAACACGCTCGACGCGCTGCGTGAAGGCGAAGGCGGACGCATCAACGCGGCGCATCAGGCAGTGAAGCGTCATCCCGCAGATTTCATGCTGTGGAAGAGTGATCCGACGCACCTCATGCGTTGGCCAAGTCCGTGGGGCGAAGGCTATCCAGGGTGGCATCTTGAATGCAGCGCGATGGCGCGCATGTTGCTCGGCGAAGAAATTGATTTGCACTCGGGCGGCGAAGACAACATCTTTCCGCACCATGAATGCGAAGTCGCGCAGAGTTGTTGCGCGAGCGGATTGCAACACTTCGCGCGCGTGTGGTTTCACACGCGGCACTTGCAAGTCGAAGGCGAGAAGATGTCGAAGTCGAAGGGGAACTTCTATACCGCGCGCGATCTGTTTGCGAAGGGCGTGACGCCTGCCGCGCTTCGATTGGAACTTGTGCGCACGCACTATCGAACGAACTCGAATTTCACACTGCAAGGTCTTCGCGATTGCCAGCGCATGATTGATCGTTGGTGTGGCGCGCGTGAAGCGCTCGTCGGACGAACTGGCGGCGATGGGGTTGGACCAATGCAACGCGCGCTCGCAGAGTTCAAGGATTCGCTTGGCGATGACCTCAATGTTGCGCGTGGACTTGGTGCGCTCAATACAGCTATCAATGAGCCAGCGGCGGGCGATGCGCTGTTGGAGCTCAACGCTCTCGACGCCATCAATACAGTGCTCGGCGTGTTCGAACGCAACACATTGCTTGAAGCCGCGACAGATGACGGGCTCACCGCAAGGGTCGAAGCGCTGCTTGAGGCTCGTCGCGTAGCGCGTGCCTCAAAGGACTTCGCGGCAAGCGATCGTGCGCGCGATGCGCTCACAGCACTTGGCGTGCGCATCAAGGATGGTCCGCAGGGAACCACTTGGGAACGCGCGGTCTAAGAGCAGATCGCGAGCGAGAAATCTTCACAAAAATGACAACAACCGTTTGCTTGAGCGGCGGTTTTCTGGTATACTCATCCCGTCAGCATCAAGAGCAGCGGGTTCACCCGCTCAGCAACCGAGTCTCATCCGACCGCGGTGCCAAAAAGATGCGGCTCGAAACAGGCTGAAAAACAGCCAAAAACGAGCACAATTGAGGATCGCGCGAGTACGACGAAACTTTCTCCGTCACTCGCACAAACTTCCATTGCTGATGAGGTGCACATGACCGAGAACGGTCTGACATGAGCTTCACTCATGTTCCGAGCTCGCGATGCTGGTCGTGATTTGTAATCGCGATACGCATGCACCTCACAATTTTGAAGTTGCATCTCGAACGATGCCCGTGACGCAGATTGGCGCGTCATTGACCTCGCGTTACTCATCAAGAGTTCACGCGTGCTGTGTTGTGGCTTTGCTACGCGCAGTCGTTCTCGGGATTCGCTTGGTGTCAACACTCGAGTCAGAAATCTTGATGAAGGAAAGCACACATGAGTCAACCGACAACGAAACCATCATTTCCCCTGACCATGCGCATCGATCGAGCATTCTTGCACGATCCATCTGCATTCGGTTCGGATCTCAAACCGCTCTTGAGTGAAGCACGCCGCATCGCACTGAACGGACCAGAGGCACACGCGCTCAACGCATTCGCGGCGCAAGATCGTGCGCGCCAACAATTGGAGATTGCTCACGCAGAGCATGTGCTCCAGATTCGTTGCACGGACAACTGGCCTCGAGTCCACGCCGTGATGTGTCGCGAGGACACCCTATTTCGCAACGACATCGGAACTCAATGCAACTCTCCCGTTCGCTACGAACTCAACATGCTCCGTATCGAAGTAGGTCTGACATTGCGCTCAATAATTGGGTTGGCGCGGGTAGCCAGCTATGTAACTGGAACTCGTAACGCATCGAGGCAGTTAGAGGACAGGCCAAATCAACCGTGGCTGACATGGAAGATCAGAATCGATCCGGGAGATGCCCTTCGATCGGCATTCGCTGTTGAGATGCTTTCAGGCGCTAGTTGCTATCGCTCCCTCAAAGATCTTTCCAAATCTGGTGCAGGCTTCACTGTGGCCACCGATGGAGTGAAGACGCACGCGTTTCCAAGTGGATGGAACATTAGGGATTCTGAATATGCGCGACGCGGTGTCCGCGTTGACGACCCATGCATCTTCAAGATGTGTGCGCTGCGGACCTGGCCTTCTTACTTCACGGATTGCGCTTATCTCGTAAGCGAAATGGATGGATTGTGTGCGTGATCAACGCAACATGGTGTTGCGTGGACAGAAAAAATATTCCGCAACTGCGGAGAAACGGAGACAGTCATGGAACAAACACAGAGTGGCACTACGGCGACAGTAAGTTCGCGTCGGCGTACAAAGACGATCGTGCAATGTCCATTTTCGCCTGAAGCCTCGGCTTTCGGAACGGGACGAGAAGTCCTGATCGACATCCGAACAGCGATTGAGATCGGCTACGACTGCTTCGGCGTCGATCGAATGCTGGGGTTGAGCAGTGATGTGTTCGCGCTGCTCCAAGCGATGGAGGGACGTCAGGATGGCTACGCGTCGGGAGATTTTGAGAGTCCTGATGAGTTGCTCGCAGCACTGCCGCTGCAGGAGTACGAACATTCGAGCAGAGAGTTTTTTGTTGAGATGTTTAATTGGTTCTCAACTGGCAATGGGGTCAAGCTGAGGATTTCTGGAGTGTGGGACGGCGGACGGTTTGGCAATTCTGAAAGAAGGAGAGCCACAATCAATAGAAAGGCGCCGCGGGTGCGAAGAGCAGTTGGGCGTCGTCGACGCAAGGGGTCATGGACCGTCGATGATGCTGGACAACTCACCCTGCGTTGCCTCGGTTTTAACGCGGGGGACAGCGGGATCAACCAAACGGCTCGCGTTCGGATGCACACAGCACAGCGCCAGTCCATTGAGTGCAATGCAACCGTGGTGCGAAATCATGAGCATTACTGCTTCACGTTTGATGACGGACATGCCGACGTCACAACAGCGATTGATAAAGCGACGCTCATTGAGTTGACCTTCGAAGACGAGTGCGTGGGTGGAGATGTCCAAGTGTGGGCGCGTTTGCGACCCAACGGCGTCGCAAAGTTCATCACGCCAGTCGTTCCGTTCCGTCCTCGTCTCCGCGATTTTTGCAACGTCTTCAAACTGACTGCGGCAACAGTTGATGCAGCTGAAGCGATCCGCTCGCGTCTTGACCTCTTAAATGTGAGTGATTGTCTGCACGTTCCTCAACGCGGTTTCGGCGCACTCAGCGCAGCGCAGGCATGGGAACTCTTCACACAGCGAAAGACATCCACTCGTTTGCGAAAAACCCCAGCGCAGCAGGAGGCACACTCATGACACCAACAGATCTCAAGCGCACACTCGAAAGTCTTTGGAACACGCGATGGCCCGCGTTCATTTGGGGACCACCTGGTGTTGGTAAGTCGTCACTGGTCACGCAACTCGCGCGCGATCGCGGCATGCCACTCGTTGATATTCGCGCGCCGCTGCTCGATCCAACTGATCTTCGCGGCATTCCCGCAGTTGTCGGTGATCGCGCGGAATGGTTCCCTCCATCGTTTCTTCCGCGCGCAGGTGCACCAGCGGGAGTTCTGTTCTTCGACGAACTCAATGCGGCGCCACCGATCGTGCAGGCGAGTCTCTATCAACTCATTCTTGATCGGCGCATCGGTGAGTATCAACTGCCGGACGGTTGGATCATCGTTGCGGCAGGCAATCGCGAAGAAGATCGTTCGGTCGTCTTTCGAATGCCCGACGCGCTTGCGAACCGTTTCGTGCACCTCGAGTTCGATGCGAACTTCGACGACTGGCGTGCGTGGGCGGTGAGTCGTCAGCTGCATCCAAACATCATTGCGTTTCTCAGTGTGCGTCGTGAACTGCTGCATAAACCAAATGACAGCCGCGCATTTCCCACGCCGCGTTCATGGGAGATGGTGGCCGACATTCTCGATGCGTTTCCTTCGCTCACTGCAGCAGAGGAAGCAATCGCGGGAACGGTTGGTGTTGGAGCCGCAATTGAGTTTGCGAGTTTTACTCGCGATGCGATTGCGGCCGAAGAGATCGCCGCAATCATCGCGCAGCCCGAGCGCGCGAAGTTGCCAAGCAAGATCAGCAGCTTGTATGTGCTGGTGAATCACATGACGCGTCGCAGTGCGGAGGAACCGATTCGCACGGCTTGTGGCCAACTCTTGACGCGACTGCCGATTGAATTCGCCACGCTGCTGGCGAAAGATCTTCTGCGCAGTTTTCCGTTGTTCGTGAAGGATGCAAACTTCAAAGAGTTTGTGATCGCGAATCGTGAGGCGTTTCGATGAGCGGCGGGCGATTGTCGGCGTTGCCTGAATCGAATCACGCCGATGTTGCGGAAGTCGAACGCATTGCTGCGGAACGCATCTCGCGTGCGCGTCTTCACATCGTGCTTGATCATCCGTACTTCGCCGCCGCGATTCTGCAACTTCCGATGCGCGGCACGCATGACCATGCCGCCGCCGCGTTGATTGCATGTGACGGTCGACGCATGCTCTACAACCACGACGCAATCGCGGCACTCGATACGCCAGCAGTGCGACTCTACTTGCTACATATCTTGATGCACATCCTTCTTGACCACAGTGCTCGCGGAGGAAGTCGCGAGTGGACGCGCTGGGAGATGGCAGCCGATATAGCGACCAACTCACTACTGCGAAGCCTCGGGATCCCCATGCCGCCTTCGTGGTCAAGTCCGCATGAGTACACGCAGATGTCCGCAGAGGCCATCTACGAAGATCTCTGTCTTTCTTCGCCGAAGAAAAAATCGCCGCTCACGCCGACGGCAGACTCGCTGCTTCCCGCACCATCGATGCGTAGCAACCGCGACGCTGACGCCGCAGGAACAAGCGATGCATTCGATAACGCAGCGCACGGCCTTGAGCCGCTGAGTGAACTGCATGCGAAGTCACTAGGTGTCGCTT
>QWPU01000116.1 GCA_003671065.1 Planctomycetota bacterium
ACCGAGTTCATTAAATCGGTCTCCTCCGCTGCGCGGAGTTTTCTCTATAATCACGGAATGCAAGAGCTACGCGAAGTCACATCTCTCGAACGAAAGCGTCCCAGTGCAGGACGCTTTTTCTTTCGCGGGATCGGTGTGATTCTTCCCAGCGTGTTGATGTTGTGGATTCTTGTCGCGGCGTTTCGTTTCGTCGATGGCAACATCGCCGAGCCGATTAATGCTGGCGTTCGATTTATCGTCGCAAGCGTTGCCGTCACGACGGACTCGATGGAGTTTCGTCCCGATGAAGCTGAGATTGTGATCGAGCAAGCCCGTGCAGCGAAACTGGGGCTTGATCGTTCAGCGCCAACTGCCCAGTCGCGACTCGTGCACGCCAATGTCGCAGCCTGGTGGGCAGCCCGATGGTGGCTCAACCTCGTTGGCTTGGTGCTCGCTGTTGCAGCGGTATATGTGCTTGGTCGGCTTGTGGGCGGATTCCTCGGTCGCCGACTCCTCGCGGCATTCGAATCGGGACTCGTCGCGGTTCCAGGCATTCGCCAGGTCTATCCCGCGCTCAAGCAAATCGTCGAGTTTCTCTTCGGAGGCGAGCGCAAGCAACTCGCCTTCAATCGCGTCGTGATGATCGAATATCCCCGCTCAGGATTGTGGTCGATGGGTTTAGTCACAGGCGACGCCGCCAAAGAACTCGCGCCTACCGTGGGCGATTGCGTCACCGTCTTCGTGCCCAGCTCCCCCACTCCATTTACTGGCTGGACCGTCAGCGTTCCTCGCAGTGAAGTCCGCGAAGTTCCGCTCTCAATTGATGAAGCACTTCGCTACCTTGTGTCTGCGGGCGTCGTAGTACCCAGCGGCGGTCGGCCTGAAACCAAGCATGTAAGCAGTCAGAGCAGCACACAGTAATTTTTTGCCTGAGGCTCGTCCTCAGTTCCGTCACCGTGAAAGGAAATTTGTATGCAGATTAATGTCAAAGGCAAGCACCTCGAAATCACCGAAGCCATTGAAGCCTATGTCACCAAGAAGTGTGAGCGCCTCGTGCGCTACTTCGACAAGGTGCTCAGCATCGACTGTGTGATTGAGAAGGAAAGCAAGGGCTTTCACGTGGAGTTCATCGTTGATGTGGAACACCACGACGATTTCATCGTGAACTATCGCGACGAGGATCTCTACGCGGCCATCGATCTTGCGATCGATCGCGAGGCACGCCAACTCGTCGAGCACAAGAATCGCTTGAAGGATCACAAGCACAATGGCGGTAAGCACTAAGCAATCGACCAACGCGCACCACGCGCAAGGGCATTTTTCAGCATGAAACTCAGAGATATCATCGTCGACAAGGCCATCGTGCCGAACCTCGTTGCTACCAAGCGCGACGAGGCGATTCGCGAACTGCTTGACGCGCTCGTGAGTGCGGGAAAAGTCAGTGCGGATATGCGCGATGTGTTCGCAACCTCAATCATTGCGCGCGAGAAGAAGGGTTCGACTGGTCTCAATCACGGCGTCGCGATTCCGCACACGAAGACAACAACGGTGAAAACCGCGTTTGCGGCGGTCGGCGTGAGTCGCACGGGAGTCGATTTCAACGCGCTCGACAAGCAACCCGTCTATTCGATCATCTTGCTGCTGTCGCCTGAAGACCAACCCTCCGCGCATATCGATGCGATGAAGGCGATCTTCACGCACTTGTCGAAAGATCAGTTCCGTCGCTTCCTTCGGCAAGCAACCACCACGGAAGCGGTACTCACATTGCTTGATGAAGCAGATGCAGGACAACCTGCACGCTGAGCGTTTCCGCGGAATGCACCCTCGTTCGGTTCAATCAACGCATGCGTATCGCTCAGGCGACCATCATCAACCGCCTCGGTCTGCACGCGCGGCCAGCGATGACTTTCGTGGAAGAGGCATCGCGCTATGCCTGCACGATCACGGTGCGCAAATGTTGTGATGGCGAGACGGTGGATGGAAAGTCAATTCTGCAGATGCTCATGCTTGCGGGCACATGCGGCACGATCATTGAGATCGAGACAGATGGCGTTGATGAGGATGAAGCGTCGATGCAGTTGGTGCAACTGGTCGATGGGAAGTTTGGCGAAGATGAGTGAAGCGTCTAACCGATGCGCTCGGACGACGCCGTTCGCTTCATAAGTTGCGCGAGCGCAACACGCGGTTCAAGCCCATCAAACACCATCTCGGCAACCGCTTCACAAATCGGAAGTTCGATGCCGTGCTCTTTCGCCACTCGCACTAATGCGCGTGCCGTCGGAACACCTTCGACCACCGATGTCATGCTCGCAAGTACCGCGTCGGCACGCTCGCCTCGACCGAGACGCTCGCCGAAACTGCGGTTGCGTCCCTCCGGCGCAAAGCATGTCGTCGCAAGATCGCCAACACCTGCGACGCCAAAGAATGTCTCGAGTTTCCCGCCGAGCGCGACACCGATACGCGCGATTTCCGAAAGTCCGCGCGCAAGCAATGCACTTTTTGTGTTGATGCCGAGTTGCATACCGTCGGTCACGCCAGCTGCGATAGCAATGACATTTTTGCACGCGCCTGCGAGTTCGACTCCGATGAGATCAGATGATTGATAGATGCGCGTCCATGGTGATGTGAAGACCTCTTGCAGTCGCGCAGTCACTGCAGGGTCGGCGGATGCGGCAACGAGCACTGCAGGAAGTCGGCGCGCGAGTTCAGCAGCGACCGTTGGTCCACTCAATGCTGCGACGAGCGCGCGCTCGCCGAGGACTTCACGCAGAATGTCGCAAGGCACACGAAAGGTGTCGAGTTCGATGCCTTTCGACACGCTGACGACAGGAATGTTGGCGGGCATCACCGCCGCAAGGCGGGCAAAGGTCACGCGGATGAACTGCGTTGGAATTGCGCAAACGACGATGGTCGCGTCCGCAAGACACGCTTCATCCGCGGTCACACGCACCGCCGCCGCTAGCGTGAATCCTGGCAAGCGCACACTGCAGCGCGACGAAGCAAGTCGTTCGGCTTCGGCCGCAAAGGGCGAAAGGATGGTGACCGCACTCGTGCCCGCGGCGAGCAAGTCCGCAAGGACAAGCGCCATTTGCCCGTCGCCAACAATGACAATCTGCTCATGAGCTCGAGGTTGCACGGCGCGAGGATACCCGCGGTTGGAGAGCGCCATCCGCCGCGGCGGTCGATGTTGCCAAACACCTCGCACCCGCCGTCGAATGCGGTCGTCTGTTACTCTCTGCCGCCTCGTCTAGATGCTCCTTGGAACATGATTTATGTCGACACTGACTTCGACCTTGCCTAGCACCACCAACCACTCGGCCGCGGATGACAACCACGGTGCCGAACGCCTCGAGCGACAGCTCTTTATCGCACTCCTCGGCGGTGTGCTGCTGCTGTCGGCGTGGATCTCACCATTCCTCGGCATTGAAGCGACCGTGAGCGGAATCCCCGCACTCATCGGCGCTCTCATCCTCGCGGTTCCGCTCGCTAAAGGCGCGTTTGAAGAACTGCGCGAAGGACGCGCGTCAAGCGACAGTCTCGCAAGCCTTGCAGTGTTTGCCGCGATCGCCAATGAGATGTATCTCGCGGCAGGATTCCTGGCGTTCTTCCTGTGGTTTAGCGAACTGGTGCTTTCGCGTACTGCGTGGGGCGCTCAACGCGCGATCCGCGAACTCATCGAACTGACTCCAGATGTTGCACGCCTCCTCGATCCAACAACAGGAGCCGAGCGCGAAGTGAGCCTGCGAGAATTGTCATGCGGCTCCACCGTTCGTGTGCGTCCTGGCGAAAATCTTCCCGCGGACGGAACTGTGCGTGTTGGTACTTCGAGTGTGAATCAAGCGTCACTGACTGGTGAAGCTGTTCCGATCGAAGTGCAGCCAGGAACTGCGGTCTACGCGGGCACGACAAATCTCACTGGGCAGATCGATGTTGAAGTCACGGCCGTGCGCGGTGACACCACCATCGGCAAGGTTGAGAAACTCATTCGCGAAGCCGAGGGCGCGAAGGGTCGCAAACAAGAACTCATTGAGCGTCTCGCGGGGTATTACGTTCCCGTGGTGCTGATGGTCGCGGGCATCGTGTGGTTCTTTATCGCGAAATCAGGCTCGCCCGATGCGAAAGCAGTTGCTGCGCAACGCGCGATCACCGTGCTCGTAGTGACTTGCCCTGGTGCGTTGCTCATTGCGTATCCGACCGCGATGGTCGCGGCGTTTGCGGCGGCGGCGCGACTGGGTGTGATGATCAAACAAACTCGCACGCTTGAGAGTGCTGCTGACATTGACACTGTGATCTTGGATAAGACGGGCACATTGACGACTGGAAAGTTTGCAGTAAGCCGACTCGCTCCAGCGCCAGGTGTTGAAGGCGCGGAACTGTTGCAAGCCGCGGCTGACGCGGAGCAATCATCAAACCATCCGCTGGCGAAATCAATTCTTGAAACGGCAACGCGCGCACGCATCGTGCCGCAAGCGCTCAGTGGCTATCGCGAATTGCACGGACGTGGCGTTGCTGCGACGACAGCACTCGGCGAAATCTTCGCAGGTCGCGGCGCGTGGCTGGTTGAAATCAATCCTTCGCTTGCTGCTGATGTGAAACTTGTCGAAGCAAAGATCGATGGCATGTCGAGCGTGCATGTGATGCAAGCTGGTCGCTACCTCGGCGCGGTTGGACTTGAAGACAAGTTGCGCCGCAACGCGCATGAAGTTGTTTCGAAACTGCGCGAACTTGGTGTGCGTCGCGTCGCGATGTTCACTGGTGATCGACTTCCTGTCGCGACGCGTGTCGGTCAAGCCGTCGGCGTCGACTCGATCGAAGCCGAGTGTTTGCCCGAGGAAAAGCACGAAGAACTCAAGTACCTCATGCGCAAAGGTCATCGCACACTTGTTGTCGGTGACGGCATCAACGACGGACCAATTCTCGCGACTGCCGATGTCGGCGTCGCGATGGGTTTGTCAGGTTCCGACATCGCCACGAACAGCGCGGGTGTTGCGCTCATGAACGATGACTTGCGCAACATTCCGTTCCTGTTGGAAATCGCGCGCAAGACTAAGTCGGTCATCACGCTCAACATCACCGTGTCGATTCTGCTCGCAATTGTTGGTCTTGCACTTGCTGCAACGGGAAGCCTCGATATTTGGGTCGGACCGTTCTATCAAGCTGCGGCCTACATCTTCGTCATTGCCAATTCACTTCGCCTCGTGCGGTTTGGTGAAGAGTTCGCTGCGAGCGAAGATCTTCGCCGTCAACGCGATGCCGATGTCGCGTCGAAGCCAAGCCGTCGCATGCTTGCGGCTCAGTGAGGATCGCGAGAAGGATCGCGAGACGGATCTTCCGTTGCTGAAACTGTGAACGCATTCATTTTGTAAGTTCGAGAAATCATTATGTCAACATACGCAACGATCCAAACACTCCTCGGTTCTGAATCTGACTCACTGCTGAATCACAAAGCGAAGGTGTCGAAAGATCTTTTGCATCTGCCGTCGCCGATGTTTGTGGACACTGCGTTTGGTCCAAGCGATCGAAATCCCCAGGTATTGCGCAGTTTGCAAGCGATGTACGGTCACGGCAGACTGGCAAACACAGGCTACATGTCGGTCTTGCCTGTCGATCAAGGCATCGAACACTCTGCGGGCGCAAGCGTCGCGAAGAATCCTGCGTACTTCGATGGCGGAAACATTGTGAAGCTCGCAATCGAGGGTGGCTGCAATGCGGTTGCGTCGACATTCGGCGTGCTCGCGAGTGTGTCGCGTTTGTACGCGCATCGCATTCCGTTTCTTGTGAAACTGAATCACAACGAACTGATGACCTACCCGAATAAGTTTGACCAAATCATGTTTGGTTCAGTGCGTGAAGCGTGGAATCTCGGCGCCGTTGCGGTCGGTGCGACGATCTACTTTGGCAGCGATCAATCCGCGCGACAGATTGTTGAGGTCGCGAGAGCATTCGATGAAGCGCACGAACTCGGCATGGCGACAGTGTTGTGGTGCTACTTGCGCAACCCTGCGTTTAAGACCGCCGAGAAGGACTTCCATGTTGCCGCCGATCTCACGGGTCAAGCGAATCATCTCGGCGTGACCATCAAGGCCGACATCATCAAGCAGAAACTCCCAGAGAACAATGGCGGTTTCGTTGCACTCAACAGCGGCGATTCGAGCTACGGAAAACTCGACAAGCGCATGTACACCGATCTGTCGACCGATCATCCGATTGACCTCTGTCGCTACCAAGTGCTCAATTGCTACTGCGGTCGTTCAGGGCTGATCAATTCGGGTGGCGCAAGTGGCACGAATGATTTGCAAGACGCGGTGAAGACTGCGGTGATCAACAAACGCGCAGGCGGCACGGGGCTCATCTCCGGGCGCAAGGCGTTCCAGAAGCCGCTGGCTGATGGCGTCGCATTGCTTCACGCGATTCAAGATGTGTATCGATGCGCTGAAGTCACGGTGGCCTAATGAAGTTCGGACCCACCACGAGTGGAGCGTGTGCGCCGTGAAGATTCTCCTTGCGATGAGCGGCGGCGTTGATAGTTCGGTGGCTGCCGCGCTTCTCAAGAGCGAAGGTCACGAAGTCATCGGCTGCTTCATGCGGTTGGGAAGTCCAGGCGAAGAACTCGAGACTCCGTTGCAAGGCGAAGCGTGCGCGCTCGGTGCTGGCGCGGCGCGTGTTGGTCAACATGGGTGCTGCTCAATCAATGACGCGATGGATGCGCGACTTGTGGCGGCGAAACTCGATGTGCCGTTCTATGTTGTGAACTTTCGCAAAGATTTCTCGCGCATCATTTCATACTTCGAGGAGGAGTATCACGCGGGACGCACGCCGAATCCATGCGTGCGCTGCAACGACTGGCTGAAGTTTGGCAAGTTGCGCGAATATGCGCAGCAACTCGGTTGTGATGCGGTGGCGACGGGTCATTACGCGCGCGTCGTGCAAACGCAAAGTGGCCCGCGGATTCAACGCGGTAGTGATCGCGCGAAAGACCAGTCGTATGTGCTGTTTGGTGTTGGTCGAGAAGCACTTGCGCAGATGATGCTTCCAATTGGCGACATGGAGAAGCCCGCCGTGCGCGAGCTCGCGCGCAGCTTCGCGTTGCCAGTGAGTGAGAAGCCCGACTCACAAGAGATCTGCTTCGTGCCTGATGACTACGCGGACTTTCTCAACAAGCGCGCGCCTGAGCGATTTCAAGAAGGCGCGATTCTTGACGAATCAGGAAAGGAACTCGGTCGCCACGCAGGACACCAGCGCTTCACGATTGGTCAACGCAAAGGCATCGGCGTGGCCGCGACGATCCCACTCTATGTGCTGCGCAAGGACGCAGCGCACAACACCGTAGTGGTTGGACCGCGTGAAAGTCTTGGAGTTTCGAGCGTGATCGCACGCGAGGTCGTGTGGTATGGAGAGGAGTTCAGCGTGACGAGTCACGAAACTACTCCCGCACAACTCCTGTGCACCGCGCAAGTTCGAGCCCACGGGGCTTCCATTCCTTCGCGCGTGACGATGACTCGCGATGACGGAGGATGTGCGCTTCACATCACCTTCGAGCGACCAGAACTTGGAGTCGCTCCTGGCCAAGCCGTGGTGTGCTACGACGCGAACGAGTGCGTCGTCGGCGGTGGCTGGATTGCAAGCGTCTGCTAGATTGCAAGCGTGATTTACGCAGGCATTGATGAAGCTGGCTACGGACCGCTCCTTGGACCGTTGTGTGTTGGTGCGAGTGCGTTTCGCATTGATGCTGACGCTGGCGCTGCTCCCGCTCCGATCGATCTGTGGAAACTTCTCGCCGCCGCCGTCTGCAAGAAACCGAAGGACACACGCCGCCGCATCGCGGTTGCCGACAGCAAGAAATTGAAGAGCAACGGCAAATCGCCGCTCGTCCATCTTGAACGCGGCGTGCTGACATTTTCCTGTGACGACGCACCGACGAGCGACGAGCAGCTTTTCGCGCGCCTCGGCGTGCACGCTCGCACGAGCCGCGCAACTCCGTGGCATGCACATCCGCAATCGCTTCCGGTGTCACACACGAGTGACGAGATCGCGATTGCACGAAACCTTCTGATTGGCGCGCTTGCCCGCAGTGGCGCACGCATCGAGCACTTCGGCGTGAGCGCTCTTGACGCGCCTGCGTTCAACGCGATCTACGAATCACTCCGCAACAAAGCGCGCGTGAACTTGTCGTTGGTGTTTGACGCCATTCGCACAATCGACCTCATGCGCGGTGACGAGCCTGCGTTCATCGCCGTGGATCGTCAAGGCGGCCGCAGCGATTACGCGGGTGAACTCGAGGCGCACATCGCCCGCGGTGCCGCGGTGAACATCATGCACGAAGATCACGAGCGCTCGGCGTATTGCGTTGGCGAGAACCTGGTGATCTCATTTGAAGTGGAAGCTGAAGAGCGCCATCTCCCCGTCGCACTCGCGTCGATGGGTGCGAAGTATGTGCGCGAACTTTCGATGCGGCGGCTCAACGCGTTTTTCGCGCAGAGAATGGAAGGCCTTCATCCAACCGCGGGTTATGTCGAAGACGGCCGCCGCTATCTCGCCGAGGTGAAACCGATCCTTCACGCAGAGTCAATCCCCGAGCGCGACTTTGTCCGCATGGCGTGACGAATTGGGCTTC
>QWPU01000117.1 GCA_003671065.1 Planctomycetota bacterium
TCTCGTAGATCGCGGTGAGCCGAACGATTCGCTTGCCGAGTAGATCTTCCATCTTCTCGATGTACTCGTAGGTCTCGGGCAGTTCGCACTCCGTGTCGCAAAACACGTATTCCACAGGCAATTCTGGATAGCGCTGTTTCATGTAGACGGCGAGCGCTGCGGAATCCTTGCCGCCTGAGACAGCGACGATGTGACGTGTTTTCCCGTCACCAATCGTGGCGAGCGCGTCTTTCATCATGATTGCTGCGGTGTCGGTCATTTCCTAGGTGCATTTCCAAGTTCGCGGACTGTCTCGTTTGCGAGGCGTACTGCTTCAGCTTTCCCGATGACTGTGGTCAGCATACCAAGAACCGCGCGAAGCCTCCCCTGCCCGAGCCTCGCCATCGCGATGCACTCTTCGGGTTCGAGCGACGCTTCGACGGCGGCGTCGATTGCTGCTGCTTCGATGCGTCGAACTGTGTCATCGAAAGTCCTCGCGAAGATCGCGGGTGTGACGTCCTCCCATCTTGAAGGGCGCACATCGGTGACGAGCGAGCAGAGCGAGTGGAGCAACTGATCGTCCCCCTCGTATCGAATCGCCATGCGTTCAAGCAGCGCGCTTGGCCGTGGGTCATCGCGGTTGGCTTTGAGCTTTTCCCGGATGGATTTTGGGATCGCCGCGAACCAGATGTCGCAGACTCCGCGAAGCCCTCGATCCGCAATATCCGAGACGCCTAAAGATCGCCTGATGGCTTCAGACGCAGCTGCTTCAAAGCGCAATGGAACTTCTTCGAGTTCCGACTTGGCTCGACTGAGCGCTGCGGGCGCGCGATCGAGGTTGTCTGAGCATCCAACGGCGCGCGGCATCGCCGTGAGCAGGAGGACGAGTGCGTCGCTTGGCAGATTGATCGCGTCTCGCAATTTCTTCGTCGATGGTGCAATTCGGTATGTCTTGAGTGAGGCCGGCGCGAGTTGTCTCTTCCATGCTTCGACGGATTCGAACGCGAGGCGTACAAGGTCGCCGTCAGTTGGTGATGTGCCTTCTGTTCCAGAGAACAGCGTGTGCACTTGACGGAGATACTCGCATTCGGTCGCGCCGAGATCGAGCACCGTGAAGCGAAACTCGTCGGGGTTCTTGCAGAGGTCCTCAACGACCGATGGCAAGATGTCGCTGACGTACTCGCCTCGACGGCTGAGGGTGATCGGCGCGGGAAACGCTTTGAGCGCGGCTGCGAAGAGAATTGGAATCAGACCGCTGCGAACGCCGTATGGCGCTGCTCGCAGTTCCGCAAAGAATTGCCGAAGCGACTTGGATTCCACCGACGGTGTGGAAACGAATTTCTTGCACGCACCCCAAACTTCTCGCAAGCCGCGATCCTTGAGCTCTTTGACGTCAGCGAATCGCCACGTGCAGCCCTCGTCGTTCGCTTGAGAGCGGTAGAGCCCGGTGTTTAGGAGCACACAACGGAAGAGCGAGTGATCTGCTGATCGGCCCAGAATCCCGAGTTCCGCAAGTCCTGTGCGCTCGAGGATTGCGAGGACGAGCTTCTTTCGCGCGTTCACCATCACTGCGGAGGGTTTCTCGCGCACGATCAATTCATTCGCGACGCGCGGCGAGAGTTCGTAGAGCGTCTCCATCTGTGTCGACATGAGTTCTCGAAGTCCGGCAACTCCGTGCAACTTTACTATCTTGCCTTTCGCGAACCAATCCGTCGATCGACCATCTGGCTTCACTACGGTGTCCATCACGCGTTGGATGTGCGATCGCGAGTCTTCGAGCATCTGCTGCAACTCGCTGGAAATCAGCGGATCGGAACCAATCAAATCCTTGTCGCATTGCAGTGCGTGAATTGCTTCGATCTCCTTCAATGAGGGCGTGAGTCGCAGGGGCTTCACCGAAAGCGCGACGATCAGATTCGACTGTTGCTCTGTCAGGCTACATGCGAGGGCTTTTCCCGCGATGCGTTCTTGATCCGACTCTGCGAGGAGATACACCACTCGTCCATCAGCGAACAGTGCAATCTCATCAGCGGCTTCTCCGTTGCCGCTTGGGGACTCCGTTAATCGACGATATTCAGACCTGTAGAAACGAGCAGTCTTGTACTGATCGTTGTAGCGCACAGGCTTCCAGAATGGAGGCGGTAGTTCTGCGTTGAGCGCCGCGACGATGTCGAGCGCTTCGATGCGCCGTTTCATCTCTGCTTCGAGTCGACCCCGAAGATCGGCGTCAGTTCCGTGCCATACGGACAACTCATCGGAGTGCTTGCGGTGGAGCAGGATCTTGCGCTGCAGCAACTCAGTTACTGTGGCGCGCGCCTGTTCGTCATCACAGTACGCAGAGAGTGCAAACTCGACAAGTGCTCTGCTTGCGCGGGATCGTGCGCCAGAGAGACCGAGGCCAAGCAAACACGCTGACTTCACTGCATACGCGCCGTACTCGATGTCTGCACACTTTGCGATCGCGCTCTCAGCTTCGAGATACTGCCGATAGCTCCCTCCAATGGCGGTGTCGCCGCGCATCACTGGAGCGAAGTAGTCGTAGATCTCTGCGAGGCCGATCGGACGATTTGCATTGATCGAGCCGAGGAAAGTGAACAACGTGCGTTCATTCTGTGCCACACGCGCCGAGACTCGGGGGAGGAGCCAGAGAGCGGTCGGATGCATCGGTGCTGCGCTCTCGCAGATGTCCTTGAGGGCCGTTGTCGAAACGCCGCTGAACAAATCAAGCTCCTTCGCCGCCTTGCTGATCTTGAGAAAGCTCTTGCCTACGACGGGCGACGACCCGCGCTTGGCATCCATCGCTTCTCCGAGAAGGCGGTACGTCTCGACACTGTCGTCAATGAACTCGATCGTCTCGAAGCGTCCGGCGATTTTCGCCCACTCGTTTCGCACGCCCTGCGGAGCGCTTCCTGCGTACTGCACCATCGGTTGATGCATGAGCAGTCCGATCGTGAACTTCATCGGCTTCTGTCGCGCCGCAAACTCCGCGAGAGTCTGTAAATCGTTCAACTCACTCGCGCGACCAGAGGCGACGAGAGACTCAAGGTGGCGACCGAACTCATCCCAGACGAACAAAATTTTGTCAGGTGCGCCATCGCTCCCCGCGAGCTTCGTGACGGCCGCAAAGAAGTCTTCTATCGATCGCCACGTCTCGCTTTCAATCGCCTTTACGGCCTTGGCTCTCTTCGTTCTCCTCAGCGATCCAATCAGTGCTGCGCGAATTGATTCTGGAAGATTGTCGGTCGGACCGCTCAGTGTGATGGCGAGCCCGCTGCGCTCCGACTTCCGCCTCGATACTAGTTTTGCGGATAGCTCTGGGGAAACCTGCGTGACTCTGTTTCCAACACCTCTTAGCGTCTCGCTCCCCGTGCCACAATTCTCGATGACCTGGGCTGCGTATGTACTCGCGAGCGACTTTCCAGACCCGTAGGGTGCGACAACGACGAACGATGCCTCGCCGTGGAAACCCAGTAACGCGCGCAGAAGAACCACGCACTTGCTTGTTGGACGAAAGTGTGCGACGCGCGCGGGCTCGGCGACGTCGAAGACGACGTTGATGGATCGAAGGAGGCACTCGGCTGAGAGTTGCTCTGACACTGGCTTGAACGTACGGACGCGCTTGCGAGTCGGCGCGTTCCCCTTAGATTTCGAGGGCGTTGGTTTAGGCGACATGCGATTCCTCCCTGCTCTCTGCGAGAGCAGAGGCGAGAATTGCTTCGAGCGAGGCTTGAGACAACTTCACCTCGCGCTGCCCCGCGAGTCCGTCGATTTTTACAAACGGCTTCTTCGACCTCGCTGACGCAGCTTCAATCGTCTCGAACAATGTCTCCGCGGACAAACAAAGCGTGTGCGCAGGACCGCACTCAAGGCGTGCGAGACTATCTAGCAGAATCGAGCGCTGCGACTCCGACCCAGTTCTCTCGAATCCTCTAAGGATCGCATAGGCCAGTACCGCGTGCGAAACATTTTTCGCCTCTCGGTGCACTCGATATTGACCTGACTCTCTGTGGTGATCCAGCAATCCGAGTTCGATCAACGGAGAGTGGCGCGAATCTTCGGGGTCCTCGCGGAGTGCAGGGATTGCACGCGAATAGCACGCGAGCATGCAGCCAACATCGCGCAGGAGCGTTTCGTCTTTCGGAATTCGATTCTTCACGAACGAGAGATGTCGACGCAGCGCTTCAACCGCTGTCGGCTTTTCGAAGCGATCGGCGGTGAAGTTGTTGAAGAACCACCACCATGAATACGCATGTTCTTTGTTCGTTGCGAGCTCGATGTGCATGAGCCACCAGGTCGTCGAAGAGAGAAAGTACCGATCGTTCTCCCACACTCCCTTGCCCAACGCGGTCAGCCTGAGTTCAAACACGTGGGCTTCAGCGAGACCGCAAGCGACGAGCCAGTGACGAATCGACTTCGCCATGTTTCGCCCGACGCCCAATTGGTCGGCAACATGCTCGTCTTCGAACGCTCGTGGATCCGATTCGATGAGCGCGAGGCCCTTGTGTAACCAGCCTTCGCGAAGTGGAAATGTTTCATGGCCACCAAACTGCATAGTGCCTCCGTTCAGGCGACCGCGACTCCATCGCGGCGGCTCATTGATTCAATTTCTGACTTCACCATGGCGCACGCCAATTGAACGTCGCTCAGCGTTGTGCTTGCTCCAAAACTAAATCTCATTGTCGAATATGCATCCGATTCAGAGAGACCAATCGCTCGGAGCACGTGTGATGGTTCTGGTCTTGCGCTGTGACACGCAGAACCCTGCGAGACATAGAGTCCGCGCTGATCGAGCCGAGCGAGCAGCACCGCGCAATCGACGCCGCGAAATGTTGCGGAGACGGTATTCGCGACGCGCTCGACGAACTGTGCGTTGACACGCGCGCCGAACGGCAGATTTGATTCGAACCACTGACGCAGCGCGGTCCATCGCGAGATAAGCGCGGGCATTTCTGCGAATCGCTCTGCGGCGGCAGCGCCGAAACCGACAATGCCGATGACGTTTTCCGTTCCAGCGCGACGCGAATTCTCCTGCTCGCCTCCAACCTGTAACGCCGGAAGAGTTCGTCGATCCCGCACATACAACGCTCCGACACCCATCGGCGCGCCGATCTTGTGACCAGAGAATGAAACGAAATCGGCGCCGAGCGAATCGATCTCCATCGTCAACTTTCCGAGTGCCTGCGATGCATCGACATGGAGCAGTACGCCGTGCTTCGCGCAAATCTGAGCGACGATTTCGATCGGCTGGATGACGCCAATCTCGTTGTTCACCCATTGCAGGTTCACGAGAGCGTTGCCTTCAGACGCGAGGTCTTCGAGCGAGCAGAGATCAATGAGTCCGTTCGAATCGACCGCTATTGTCGAGACGCTTCGACCAGCGATTGACTCGCGCTCAGCTGCGCCCGCGACGGCTGCATGTTCGATGACTGATGTCACAATCGATGGGCTCGGAGCATTCGGTCGCCGCGCGTGCCGAATCACGTGATTGCAACTCTCAGTCGCCCCGCTCGTGAACAGCAATCGATCTGCATCACAACCTGCGAGGAGTGCGACAGAATCACGCGCGTTCGAGAGTTCCGTTCGCGCGCGCCGACCCAAAAGATGTGGGCTCGACGGATTCCCGAGTCGTGCTGCGAGTGCCGCTTGAAGTGCGCGACAAACAGCCTCCGAGGGCGGGCTTGTGGCGTTGTGGTCGAGGTAGAGGAAAGGTTCGAGAGGCATCCCTGACATGGCTTTCTACTGATCAATTCCTGGTGGGTAGGCGTGGATGCAGTACAAGATATTGTGGTTCGAGAGAAACCACCAGCGCAATTCGTCGTTATACACCCGAAATTGGCACGGCGGTGAGAACCCACCAAAATTCTTCAAATTTCCTAACAAATCCCGAACATCACAGCGCGAGCGCGCCGCACTTCAGGAGGTAGGCGTGGGTTTCGTTGAGTTGTTCGAGTTGGGGGATGAAGAGCACTGTTGTGGATCTGCCTCGGGTCATGAGGACGCGGTAGGCGTTTTTTCTGAGTTGGGTTGGGTCTTTGGGTTGGGGGGCGCCCTTTTTGAATCCTCTTGAGTTGGCGATGGACCAGATGCCGTCTTTGAGTTGGAGATCGGTTCCCCAGGCGAGGATTGCGCCGTCGAGTTCGAGGCCTTGGGCTGCGAATTCTGTGACGCATTCTTTCATCGTGGTGCAGGAACTTTCCGCATCCTTTGGTGCGCCGTACCACGGGCCATTCTTTACGCGCTTGGTGGATTGGAAATCGTTGTAGACGCGAAACGTTGGCAAGTCTCGGTCGCGACTTGAGGCAAGCACGCCGTAGCGCGCGTCGGGGGCGTCGCTGAACCGCTCTTTCAAATACTCGCGCGCAACATCGAGGTCGCGCGTGATGCGCAAATGAAAGCCGCTCTGCTCGAGTGTTCGAGCAACTTTCTCATTCTCGATCGCGGGACCAGCGTCAAGTACGCCGGCAACCCAACGATGCACGTCCTTCGTCAGATGGAAGCGAAGTTCCGTTTCAAGATTGAGCGAGTTGGCTGCATGAAATGGTTGACTGAATCCATCGAAGTGCCGAGTCATTGCTGCGGGCGCGTGCACTTGCCAGGCTTCGGGATGCGCGCAACCTTCGATGGCTTTGCGCCACTGTTGAAGGCCGCCCTCTTCACCGGTGTGAATTTCTTGTCCGCCACCGATGAGACCGACGATCACGCACCAATCAGGAATGCGCTCCGCGAACTCGATGAAGAGTTCTGGCTCGCCCTTTCCAACGGCGATCGGTGCGTCATCGGGATCGTGCGCGCTCTGCACCTTCTCCGCATCCCACGCACGCTGCGCTTCGTCGAAGACAAGCACGTGCTCGGGCGGCACGAGCGATTTTTTCTTCGAGTAGCGCTTCACATAATCCTTCACGCCTCGCACAAATGTCTTGCCGTCACCGACTGCTTTGAGTTCATATTGCAAGACCTCTACGAGTGGCCCGTTTCCGGAAAGGAAGACTGCTGGCGATGTTGGTTTTCCGCTACCGCGATCGACTGAGAGATCATCAAGCCAATGCGCGTGCACGGTTTGAAGTCCGACGAGTGTCTTGCCTGATCCTGGTACGCCTGCAACGAGGATCAATCGTCGCGTCTTCGTTGCTGCTGCATCGCGGATCACTCGCGCGATCTCTGCGCATGCTGGATCGGTCGCTGCTGCCGCGCGTTTCACTCGACGCAGCGTGCCGGTTTCGAAGAGTTCGCGCGCTGCGCGGACAAGCGTTGGTAGCGGTCGATATGCGTCATCTTGAAGGAAGGCACTGCGATCCACCGCGCGACGAGACGGGTGTCGATCAAGTTTGCTCAACAAGTCTTCGAGTGCATCCGGACCGCAGACGAACACACCTTGACGCTGCGCGTGCATTCCCTTCGCACGCATCGGCATCAACACGGGATACACAGGAAGATGCTCGCAATCGCGGTGATAGCAACGGAGATCCCGCGCGTATGCGGCGACCTGATCGAGATCCGCCTGCGTTGCGGAGTCCTTTCCTTTCAATTCAAGCACGACGACCGCGCCTTCGATGAGGAAGATCACATCTGGTCTGCGTGATTCAAGCGGCAATTCGTATTCGAGAATTGCAGAGTGACGCGATGCAACGGGCGCGCCATCGCGAGCGATCGACTCACTCACTTCGCGCTGCAATGGCGGCACGCCATCTTGCCATGCACGCACTTGTGACTCGGATGCGTCAGCGACAAATGACTTCAACGCAGCGACAATCTCTCGCGTGCGTGTCTGTGCGAAGGAAGGAAAATCTGAATCCCAGCCGCGGCGTGCGTCGTCACCCATCCTGGAAGCTTACGGGCCCGTGAGGAAAACGGGGTGGAAGCACGAGCTACGCGAGGAGGTCTTGAAGGTCGCGGAAAGCGGTGTCGAGGGAGCACTTTGTGAGCTTCGCGGCGTTCAAATCTCACCGCGACAGCATCAACGCCATGAGTGCGAGGAAGACGATGCCGTTGCTCAGTGCGTTCGCGGCGCCCCACCAGAGGAAGGTGTGGAGCGAGAGTGGGACTTTCCAGATGCTGCGGAGGAGTGCGACTTCGATGGCGATGTTGATGAGGGTCGTGAGTGCGTACACAACGACGAAGGTCGGCATGCTGCTGTAATCGCGCCAACCCGATTGGAGTTTGAGGCCGAGCGATTCCTCGAGTGGGTAGAGGACTTCGAAGCCGACGAACAACATCGGTAATGCGAGGAGTGCGGTTGCGAGGTTGACGACGATGATCGCAATCACTGTCGCGCGCCAGTTGAGATGGAACTTCGTTCGCGCGACGATTGCTTCCATGATCAAACCGCCGCCGATGATTGGGGCGGACCACATGGGCAACACTTGGAAAATGATCGGATGCGTGAGGTTGGCGAGGAGGTACGACATCGCGTCGAAGTCTACTTCTTCGCGCGGTTCAAACCCTCCTCCATTGAAGCGCAGACTTTTCTTAATCAATCGTCGACGCCGATGATGAGGCGAGCGCGAGAGGCGTCGTGGAGTATGTCGCAACCGACTTCGGCGAGGGAGCGACAGAGACGTTGCTACTCGCGACGCTGGCCAGCCTGCCGCGAAAGACA
>QWPU01000118.1 GCA_003671065.1 Planctomycetota bacterium
CCGCTACAACGTGGCGACAGGCGTGAAGAGTGAGTTCACATTGCGAAACACGCAGTTCACGCCGTCGCTTGATGGCTTTGCGCTCAACGAGATTGCAAGCTTTGGTGAAGACGCCAACGGCGAGGTCTATGTCGTCGATCAAGGCTCTGCCAACGGTGCGGGCGCGATCTTCAAGATCGTCCCAACCACAGGCGACGCGGTTTGTCCGCCGCCATGCGTGGCTGCTGATATTGATTGCGACGGCGATGTGGATGCCACCGACCTTGCGACCCTCCTCGGTAACTGGGGCGGCTCAGGAGCGGGCGACATCGACGGCAACGGCACCATCGACGCGTCTGACCTTGCGAGCCTCTTGGGCGCGTGGAGCTGAGTCAACCACTGATGCAAACTTCCACAAGGCCTCGATTCGTCGAGGCCTTGTGCTTTTTCGCTACTCTGCACAAATGGAATCATTCCTTGAAATCTTTGGTGCCGAGAATATCCTTGCCTTCCTCACGCTCACCGCGTTGGAGATCGTGCTCGGCGTCGACAATGTCGTCTTTATCGCCGTCCTGTCGTCGCGCCTGCCAGTGGAGCGCCAGCGTGCGGCGCGGCGCGTAGGGCTCGTCGGCGCGATGCTCATGCGCATCGGGCTTCTGATGGTGATCGACTGGGTGCGCAATCTTCAAGGCGAAGTCTTCGGAATGACACTAGCGGGCAAGGCGTTTACCTTCTCGTGGCGTGACCTGATTCTCATCGCGGGCGGCACCATCCTCATGCTCAAGGCGACGCGTGAAATCCATCACGCGTCTTCGCCGCCGCACCTCGACGCGCGGCCCAAAACCCTCTCATTTAGCAGCGTCATCGCGCAGATCATGATCATGGATCTCGTCTTCTCGCTCGACAGCGTGATCACGGCGGTGGGCATGGCGGAGCACTTGCCGACGATGGTGGCGGCGGTGGTGGCGAGTGTCGCGGTCATGATGATTGCGGCTGAACCGATCTCGACTTTTGTTGAGCGCAGGCGTTCGCTCAAAGTGTTGGCACTGTCGTTCTTGCTGCTGATTGGCGTGATGTTGGTAGCAGAAGGATTTGGAACGCATGTCTCGAAGGGGTACATTTACTTCGCAATGGCTTTCTCGCTCGGTGTAGAAATTGTGAATATGCGCGCAGATACCAAGGCTGCGCGTGCAGTTGAGGCCGCGCGCGCGCAGACCGACAAGCCCCGTTGACTTCAATCTTTTGGACTTCAATCCTCTGGACTTCAATCTCGTTGACTTCAATGTTCTGGACTTCAATCCTGAGCCCAATCATGCTGACGACTGTTGCCTCCATCTTTCTCACGCTGACTCCTGCGCCACTTGTAGCGCAGCCGCAACAAGGCGCGCCCACCGCGCAGCCGCGAGCGGCTTCAACCGTCACCGTTGCGCCCGACCTCGTTGATTTTGGAGCGATTGAGCCTGGATCAACGCATCCTGCGAAGTTCATGCTCATCAACACAGGGGCTTCCGCCGTGACGGTGTCCAACGCAACGCCAAATTGCAAATGCACGGCGATCAGCGATGTGAAGGGGAAGACGATCGCGCCAGGCGGCACGCTTGAACTGAACGCATCGCTTCACGCGCCGCGCGCGCCAGGCGTGAAAGAAGCGGTTGTGTTTCTGAGTTTCAGCGATGGAACGCTTGCGAAGGCCACTATCAAAGGTGATGTGCGCCTCAAGGTGATCGCCGAGCCGCCGTATGTGGATGTGCTCAAAGATGTCACGCGCGGCACGGTGAAACTTCGATCAGCCGATGGCGCGCCGTTCTCCATTCTGCGTGCGGGCAACACGACGCCCGTGTTCGTCGGCTTTGATCCGAAGACATCGCCACCGCGCGCTGAATACGAAATCGCGTTTGATCTCAGCGCCCTCGCGTGCGAGTCGATGCCGATCTGGTGGTTCGTGTGGACGGATCGCGTGGATTGCCCAGTGATTCCGCTGCGCGTGCGCGATGAATGCACTGGCTCGAAGGCCGACATGGATCGCTACAAGCGCTTCTGGATTACCGAAGAAGGGCTCGTTGACGCAGGAAATGGCGTGGTTGGCAAGCCGAGCGAGCTTGATATTGAACTGAAACATTACAATCCAAGCAAGCGCAACGCGGTTGAGCGCGTTGATTGGCGCGATGTGAAGAGCGTGCGCTCGCTGACGCCGTCGGCGACTGCAGCGTTCGTGTCGAAGCGCGATGTCGGCAGTGATGGCGCGATGGTTACCATCACGATCACGCCGAGTGCTGGCGCGATTGAAGGCGAACTTGAGATCGAAACTTCGACAGGCAAAGGTCGCGTGCCGTTTACGATTTTCGGCCGAGCGCAGTAGAGACGCCCGGTAGAGACGCCCGGTAGAGACGCCCGGTAGAGACGCGCAGCAGAGACAAACAACAGAGATTTGTGTCAGACGATGTTCACAGTGCACTAAGCACGAGCAACACGCCAAGGAGCGTATGTCACGCGATGATTCGCTGGGACCACGACGCATCCGCATTTGCGGACCTTCTCGAGAACGCAGCCGCAGTGCTGCGCAGTTCGCCGTATCGCGATCATTCGTTCGTGCGCTTGCCGCGTCGCGGTCGCCTGCTTGTGACAGGCGATATTCACGACAATGTGTCGAACTTCGATGCGGTGGTGTTCGCTGCAGAGCTTTGCAAGTCTTCACGCAATCATGTCGTGCTCCACGAACTCATTCACTCTGATCGCGTGGTTGATGGACTTGATCGCAGTTACCGCATGCTCGGCTACCTCGCGGAACTCATCGTGCGCTATCCGTTGCAAGTGCATCCTGTGCTTGCTAATCACGAGATTGCGCAGTGCCGCAAACAGCTGATCTCAAAGGGTGCGGGCAACAATGTTGAGCACTTTGATGCTGGCCTCGACTGGGCATTCGGCGAAGGCGCGGAGGTTGCCAGTGACGCGATTAGCCTGTTCATTCACGCGATGCCGCTAGCGATTCGTTGTGACAACGGACTCATGGTGTCGCACTCGCTGCCCGCCGACAACACGATGCATCGCATGGATCTTCGCGTGTTCCAGCGCGAGCTCAGCGACGAGGATTTCGATGGCCCTGATGGTGCGGCGTATCTGCTGACATGGGGGCGCACACATGCTCCTGAGCATCTCACGCGACTTGCCTACGAGTGGAGCGTGAAGGCGTTTCTTGTTGGGCACTCGCATGTGCCAGGTGGTGTTGGTTTCCGTGCGCCAAACATGGTGATTCTGAATACTGATCACGATGAAGCGCGCGTGCTTGTCGTGGACCTTGAGCGCGATTGCCCTGAGGCGTCAGTGCTCGCAACGCGTACGCGACTTGTGCACGGCGCGTTTGATGGCGTCCTTGAGGCTGGCGACGCGTGACTGTTCGCCCAGAAGTTACGCCAACAATTCTCGCTATCGATTGTTCGCAACGGATCTCCCATATCGTCTTGAATGCTCGCGGTAACTTGTTCGCGCGCGCGTTCGAGGCAACGCGTTCAAGCGAGCGCGAAGCGTTTTGGGATGAGCTTCGCGCGCTCTTTGAAAGTGCTGCGTGCACACCGAGCGAAGTCGACGCGATCGCCATCGCCACAGGTCCTGGCGGATTCACTGGGTTGCGAGTTTCGATTGCGTGCGCGAAAGCACTCGCACTTGCTCGTGATGTGAAACTGATTGCGCTGCCATCCGCGCGTGTCTTCGCAGCATCTGATGTCGCGCGCGGCGGAAATGGCCCGTGGCTCATTGCGCTCGCAGCCAAGAACGATTCCGCATGGTGCATACATGCAGCAACCCGTGGTGAAAGTGCCTCATTTCAGGCAGATTCGATCAGTTTTGACGCGGCGAGCATCCTTGGCGCGGATGAGTTTGCTGCGCGCGTGACGCTCGTTGCACGCGAAGGCGGCGCGTTGCTCGCCGATGAACATCTCGGCAGCGAACTCACTCAGCTCGCGGTTGCAGCAGGACTTACGCAGCGCGCGCTCCAGACGGACAGCGCCACTCTTGCAACACTCGCCGTGCAAGCTTTCGCGCGCAACGACTTCATTGATCCCTATGCACTCGCGCCCATCTACGCGCGCGAACCAGAGGCCGTGACGAAGTGGCGTGCGCTCCATGACGCATGACGCGTTTGCGACGCGCAGTTCTTGCGCGGTCCTTTCCTGCTGATTCACCTTCGTCCCTCAGTCGTCACAAACTGACCGCGAAAGGACCCCTTGTGGCGCAACAGGGCAGCGTCGCATTCAGCGTTAGGGTGTTTGCACCGATGTTGTATTCGGCACGCGTGAGCATTCATGCGCAGTGCAATCTGATGTGCGGCAGTGGTGGCCGCGAATTGAAATGGCCCTCGGAACACGCTCATGAGTTGCTTGATCGAACTTCGATTGAGTACTTCACGGTTGTTTGGTTGCATGGATTGCCCGTGGTGAGGAGTTCGAGAATGGAGGAAATGTCATGAGCCTTTTCAACAACGACAACGCGAGCGACAACATGAACTCTGACGGCGAAGACGCCTCAGAGCGCAATCGCCAGCACAACACGGAGCACGTCCCTGCATCCGCGTCGAAGTCGCTGGCGCGTCCTCGTGCTGTCTGCATTGGATTTGATTGCATCGCTTCGGCGCGTTTCGCTGACGCGCTTGAACATGTTGGTGTTGACAGCACCTTTGAAGCCGACATCGCTTGCGCCATCGCGCATGTCGTCGGTGAAGGTCTCGATCTGCTCATCGTGTGTGACTCGATCTCGGTCGAGCAACTCACACCAGTCGCGGCGCAGATCCATCGCATCGCACCAGCCGTCAAAGTCTTAGTCGCTGGTGACGCACCAACAAGCGGTCGTCTGCTTGACGCGCTCCGCGCAGGCGTCTCTGATTGGATCGATTGTCAAAGCAAAGATGCGGAGATCTACACGCGTCTTGAAGCAGCTGTTGAACAGTGTCGCGCGGAACGCCGTCGAGATGAGCGCGTCGTTCGTCTCAAGGGCATTTGTCGCAAACTGTCGGTGACGCGCAGCGAGTTCAGCAAGCATGTTGATTCGCTTGCTGAAGGTATGAGTAACGCGATGCTAGATGCGCGTGAGCGTGTTGATGAAGCCGCGATTGTCGGAGAGTTTCGCGGCCTGATCTCACAAGAGTTGGATGTCGAGGATCTTCTTCGCACTTCACTGCAGTACCTCTTGACCAAGACGGGCGCTACAAACGCCGCGGTCTTCCTGCCTGGCTCCAAGCCAACTCAGTTCGGGCTTGGCGCGTATGTTCACTACGACTGCCCGCGCGCTTCGGCGCAACCACTCCTCACGACCCTTGCGGAGACAGTGTGTCCGAAGATCGCCATCACCGATGACATCGTGCGCTTTGCTGACACCGAGCAGTTTGTTGATTCGCTCGGCATTGGCGCAACAGTGTTGGATGATGCGGAACTCGTCGCGTGGCCAGCGCGTCATGGCGACGAGTGCATGGGCGTGTTCTTTCTCTTTCGCAACAAGAGTGAGCCCTTCGCCGACGAACTCGCTGGTTTGATCGATGCATTACGCCCTGTGTTTGCCGCGCAAATGGCGAAACTCGTGCGTATACATCACCGATCGAACTTCGCGTGGCCGCAAGTGCAAGACAATGGCGATGAGAGCGATGACGGCGAGAGCGACGGCGAAGAGTGGCGTCGCGCGGCGTGATTCGTCATGCGCGTTTCATGCGCGCGAGAATCGTGACGCCGCCAGTGACGGGATCACCTTTGACAACGCGCACGGCTTCGAGTTCGCTGCTTGGCACGATGAGTTCAGTCGTTGAGCCAAACTTGATCATGCCGTAGCGTTCGCCACGAGTAAGCGCGCGTCCAATGCCAGCATCACACACAATGTGGCGCGCGATCTTGCCTGAAATCTGCTTGACGCCAAGCAACATTCCACCAGCGCTCTTCAAACAAAGCACGAGCGACTCGTTGACTTGCGCGCTCTCTTCAATGCGAACATCCAAGTACTTGCCTGGCGTGTGAATCGCGCTGAGCACCGTCGCTTCACACGGCGAACGATTGATGTGCACATTGAGCACGGACAGATACACGCGAATGATCGTCGCGCGTCCCTCGGTTGCCGCGTGCGCAGGCACTTCAATGACCGCGCTCACAACGCCATCGGCAGGACTCACAAAGTCGCGTGCGTCGTTTGTCGCAGGCTTGCGAAACAGTGGATCGCGAAAGAACGACGCGAGCGCGGTCCACGCGACGAGCGCGAAGATCGCGAGCCAGATCCAGTCCATGAACCAACCCGCCGCTGCGAGAATCGCAGCGGCGAGAGTGATGATCATCCATTCACGAATGCCGTAGCGCGTAAGCAGCATCGAAAGCGCGTTACTCGCTGGCTCGACCGATGAAGAAGCCGACGAGGCCGAAGATCGCGGTGATGCCCGCAAGGCTTCCAGCCCACGCCATGATGTTGCCAGAGAAACTCGAGGCTACGGCTGAACCGCCACCAAGGATTACGCTGACGGCAATCAGACCTGCGACAACGATGCCAGCAAATGCGGCAACGAGAACGCCTGCGCCAACGCCAGACCACGCGCCGTCATACGGCTCGGCCATGATCATTCCCGCCGCGCCACTTGGTGCTGACGCGCCAAGCGTTGGATCGCGCGAGACTGATTCAAACAAACCGCTCGCGCCAGGATTGGCATCGCCTTCGCTTGAGTACACCTGATCGATGAGTTCCGCGCCGAGAGCGGTCTCTTCACTCTCGCGAGTGAGGTCAAGAAGTCCCGAGCCGCTTCCAACAGTCTCAAGACCGATTTCGATGGCATCGCCACCGCGACCGCGACCGCTGAGCGCTGAAATACCAGTTTGTTCCGAAGAATCATGCGCGAGCTTCGCGCCGCGTGGCGTTGAATCTGCAAGGCCAAGGACTGAGTCTTCCATCGGCGACGGAGCCATGCGACCAGGACCACCGACCGCAGGCGCGCTTCCGCTGGTGCTGTCGGCAAGACCGATCACGCCCGAGTGGCTGTCGCCGCTGAGACGGATCTCATCCGAGTGCGGATTGCTCGCGGAGGACACGAGAATTTCGACTTGTTCAACGCGGAACTTCGTCTGTCCCTCGTGGCTGACCCGAGTGAGCTTGCCAGTGTTCGCAATTGCGTTCACTTGTTCAGTGGACTTGCCCATGCGCTTGGCGGCTTCTTCGAGGGTGTAGAACGACTTGGTTGCCATAGTGACTCCAGTAGGCGGGAGAGATGCCCCGCGAAGTTCCGTACGCTACCGAACTCGCACGGATGCCGCAACACGGTTGGAGCAGCAGATTTCAGACGAGTTCCCATGCCCGCTCGCGAAAATGTCCCGAAAATCTCCGTCGTCGCGACCACCATCGAAGAGTGGTTCACAACGAACGCGCGCGACCTTCCGTGGCGGCATCAACGCACGGGCTACAGCGCCCTCGTAAGCGAGTTGATGCTGCAGCAGACACAAGTGTCGCGCGTGATCGACAAGTACACGAACTTCATGGCGCGATTTCCAACTGCAAAGGCGCTCGCGAAGGCTCCAGAAAGCGAAGTGCTCGCCGCGTGGCAGGGGCTTGGCTACTACCGCCGCGCGCGATTTCTCCACGCGGCGGCGAAGGTGGTGGTTGAGCAGCATGCGGGTGTTGTCCCGATGGAACGCGACGCGTTGATGGCGTTGCCAGGCGTTGGCCGTTACAGCGCGGGCTCGATCGCTTCGATCGTTGATGGAAGACGCGAGGCGATTGTCGATGGCAATGTTTCGCGCGTGTTTCAGCGTCTTGCAGCGCGAGAAGGAAGCGTCAACGAGAAAGCCAACGCGGCGTGGGCGTGGGTGCAGGCGCAGCGTTTCGTCGATGCGTCAACAAATCCAGCGAAAGCCAACGAAGGCTTGATGGAACTCGGCGCAAGCATCTGCACGCCAGCTGCGCCCAAGTGCGAGTCGTGCCCGCTGGCGGCGCAATGCCTCGCGCGCAAGCGAGGAGTTGTCGGTGCGATTCCCGCCGCGAAGCCGCGCGCGGTGAAACAAGAACTTGTGCTTCTCTCGGTGCGGATCACCCGCAGCGACGGCGCCATCTTGCTCGAACAACGCGCGCAAAGCGGATTGTGGGGCGGACTCTGGCAGCCGCCGACGGTTGAAGTTGTCGAAGGCGCGGAGTTCACGCCAATCGCTGCGGCGAAGCGCGTCGCGGTGACTGCGAAACTCACACGCGCCAGCGAAGTGTCGTGCACACTCACACATCGCTCCGTTCGCTTCATGCTCTATCACGGCAGCATCCGCGGCAAAGGCGCCGCACTTGAGGTGCAAGGAAGACGCTTCGTCACGCGCGAAGAGATCGCGAACTACGCGATGTCAAACGCGGTGAAGCGGCTGCTTGACTTGCGGTTGTCTTGAGCTGACTCGTGTACTTCACGCGCGATTCAACTGGCAGCGGTAAGCGCGATCTCAAGCATCCTCGCCGCGCGCAGCAGGGTTTCTTCCGCAAACGCGGGCGCTTGCAGTTGCAGGCCGACGGGGAGGCGCGTGCCCGCTTCGTCGGCGAATCCGCCGTTGATGGAAATGCCTGGAATTCCAGCGATATTC
>QWPU01000119.1 GCA_003671065.1 Planctomycetota bacterium
TTCGGCGGTCGTCGTCGTGCGCAACGCTATGCATTGAGCGCGTCAGGAATGACCGTGGCGTTTGCGCGCTTTGGTGAAAGCCTCGAAGTCGACCTCGCAACACGCGCGGTGGTGACTGCGCTGCATCGTTGCATCGTGTGGGGCGGCTCCAAGATGATGCGCTTGTATGAATCGCTTATCGCGGGCTTGCTGCACGCGGATCCTTCGGGTCATCTCGCGTTAGTTTCTTCTGAAGCGATTGCGGATGCGTTGTTGGTGCGCGACATTCTCTATGTGCTTTCGATGTCAACAAGTCTTGAGCAGCGTCGCCGTGTTCGTGAGCGACTCGGTGTGCGAGCGTCGCACGGTGACACGCTCGAACGCCGCTTCTTGAGCCGCTTCGAATTGCTCGCTGGCACGCGACGCTATCGCCTTGATTTTCGTTCGAGCGATTGGCCTGCTGAAGTGGTGCGTCTCACGCGGCCACTTGTTCCGTGGGCTCTGCGTGGCGACGCGCGCGCGCAGCAAGTCCGTGTCTACACCATCTCGCTCGCCGAGCGCGCCGCGGCAGGATTTGAGGCAGATGCAGCGCTGTGGACCCAGCGCATGCGACGCTTCTCCATGCTCGCAAGCGATGGTGGATTGCGTACTCTCAGCGCTGAAGAACTGCGTGCAAGCGTTGAAGGCTTGTGAGCAAAGGGTTCGCGTGAGGCAGTTCTCGTTTATGACTTCGCGCGTGATTCGTGGCGCAATTGCCCACATGCCGCAGCAATATCTCGGCCGCGACTGGCGCGAATATGCGAATTCACCCGCCCGTTGTGCAGCACTTCTTGGAACGCGTGCACGGCGTCGCCAGTTGGCCTCATGAACGGCAGGCCATCGACCTCGTTGTAGCGAATGAGATTCACATTCGCACGCATCGAACGCGCGAGCCGCGCCAGTTCCTCAGCGTGCTCACGACGATCATTCACGCCGCCGAGCAAGATGTACTCAAGCGTGATCTCGCGACCAGTCTTGTTGAACCACTCTTGACACGCATCGAGCAACTCGGCGATTGTCGAATATTCAGCCCACGGAATGATCTCGCGGCGCAGTTCATCAAACGGCGCGTGCAGCGACAGCGCGAGCGTCACGGGAATATCAAGCGTGCACAACTTGCGAATCGCTGATGGAAGTCCCACGGTGGACACAGTGATCTTGCGCGCGCCAACGCCGAGGCCCCACTCAGCGTTGATGGTGCGGATGGCTTGCGTCACATTGTTGAAATTCGCGAGCGGTTCACCCATGCCCATGAATACAACATTGCTCACGCGGCCAACACCTTCAAGTCGCGCGCAGCGCCAAACTTGTTCGACGATGCGGCCTGCACTCAGATTTCCATCGAGACCACCAATGCCACTTGCGCAGAACTTGCATCCAACAGGGCATCCGATTTGGCTTGAAACACAAGCAGTTTTGCGATCCGATGTCGGAATGAGCACGGTCTCGGTTTGTCGAGTGGCGTCACCGCCTGACAAGCGCAGCGAACTTTCGTTGCGAGAGCCTTCGTCAAAAGTGCGCTCAGTCTCACCCCATTCGATAAGAAGTTTCTGCGTGTCATCAGACGCAACTTGGTGACGAACAATGCTTCCTTGCAGCGTCGAAAATCGCGCTTCGATTTGCGCGCGTGCGTTCTGCGAGAGATCAGTCATCAGCGAGATATCGCTCACGCCTTTTTCGTAGAGCCACTTGAAGAGTTGCGGCGCAGTGCGACGAGGCAACCCCATCGCTTCGACTTCGCTCACCAGTGAAGGCATGTCAAATTCGAAGAGCGAAGTGCGGTCGCCGCTAGGGGCAACATCGTCGCGTGCAGGATCAGAGTGTGGAGGCAGTCGGTCGTTCATCGGTGCAGTCATGAGTCGTTAGAGAAGGTTGTCAGTTTCGCGAATCGACACTTGAACTGTGCGATTTGGAATATGTTTGCGCTCGAGCCACTCAGTCGTGTCGGCTTCGCGATCGATGCGAATTCGCCTTGAATCAGGGTCGATTCCTTTCGCGCGCATGAGCTCCTTGAGCGTGCCAGGAAGGCCAAACTCAACGCGCTCATCAAACACATCGCGTTGTTCGACTTCTCCGCCGAAGCGGGTGATGAGCGTTTCGATCACGCCGAAGACGAGATCTTCAGGCGCGCTGGCACCTGATGTGAGCAATACGGTTTTCACACCTTCAAACCACGCGGGATCGATCTCACTCGCATCATCGATGAGCCGCGCGGGCGTGCCGTCGTTCTGCGAAATTTCCGTCAAGCGCACGGAGTTCGAACTGTTCTTGCTGCCAACCACAAGAACGAGATCAGCCTCAGGCGCAATCGTGCGAACCGCGATTTGACGATTCGTCGTTGCGTAACAAATGTCGCTGGAAGGTGGTTCATGCAGATTGGGAAATGCTTTCTTGAGCGCACTGATCACCACATTCGCGTCGTCCATCGAGAGCGTGGTCTGCGTGAGATAGATGAGCTTGTCGGGATCAATAATCGAGAGCCGCGCGATGTCCGAGGGCTTCTCGACAACTTGAATCGAATCAGGTGCTTCGCCTTGCGTGCCGACAACTTCTTGATGCTCGCGGTGTCCTACGAGGAGAATCTGCCAGCCGCGCTTGGCAAAACGAATGGCCTCCGCATGCACCTTCATGACGAGTGGGCAGGTCGCATCAATCGAAGTGAGATTCTTGGCTCGCGCCTCTGCCCGTACTGCAGGGCTCACGCCGTGAGCGCTAAAGACCACGATCGACCCTGCGGGAATCTCGTCAATCGATTCAACAAATGCGACGCCGCGATTCCTGAAACGCTGCACGACATGACGGTTGTGCACGATCTCGTGATAGACAAAAATCGGTTTTCCCTCGCAGAGTTCAAGCAATTGATCTACGACATCAATCGCCATGTAGACGCCGGCGCAAAAGCCGCGAGGATTCGCGAGAAGGATCTTCATAAGGGGCGATGATCATACGCCCCGCGAATGCCTTTCGCGCGGTACCTTTCGTGGCTCGAGCTACGCGTGTCCGTCTTCCTTGCTGACATCTCCCGTTACGGACCGAATCAGACTGAGAAAGTCTCGCTCGACGCTGCACGCGCGTATTGCCGCAAGCTTGCGCGAGGTCATTACGAAAACTTCTCGGTGCTTAGTCCGCTGGTGCCTGTGTCGCGCCGTGATGACTTTGCTGCCGTGTACGCGTTTGCGCGCTGGGCTGATGATCTCGGTGATGAAGCTGGTTCGACGGATCGCGCGACTGAACTTCTTGGGTGGTGGCGTGGCGAACTCAATCGTCTTGTCGCGGGCGAAGCGCAGCATCCAGTGTTTCTAGCGCTGCAAGCAACGATTTACGCGCGTGGACTTGCGATCACTCCATTCACTGATCTCATTGCGGCCTTTGAACTCGATCAAGTGAAGACGCGCTATGCGACTTGGGATGAACTCAAGGACTACTGCCGATTGAGCGCGAATCCTGTGGGGCGACTCGTGCTTGCCTTGCTTGGTGAGTCGCAGAGCGCCGAGCAATTGGCTGCGAGTGATGCCGTGTGCACGGCGTTGCAACTCACGAATCACTGGCAAGATGTGCGCCGTGACTTTCTTGAGCGCGGACGCATCTATGTGCCCGCAGACATGCACGACATCGCGGACTTTGACGATCGACTTGCACGCACGCTTGCCCGTGGATTCAGTTGTGATGCAACTTTCTTTGGTGAAACAAGGCGTTTGGTGCGACGACTTGTCGCGAAGACATGGAGCGAGTTCGATCTTGGTGAACCGTTGCTGCAAAGCGTCACGCCAACATCGCGCCCATTGCTGTGGCTCTTTGCCGCAGGTGGACGCAGCGTGTTGCGCAACATCGAGCGTTGGAATTGCGAGACCGTCATGCAACGGCCAACGCTCTCGAAGCCGCGCAAGGTCATGCTTCTCGCGCGCGCGATGCTTGCGGCGCGTTGCAGCCTTCCATTACCGTCGCTGCCAATGAGTGCCGAGTGGATCATCGATCCTGATCCCGATCCAGATGCTTCGAAGTTTCCGCGGACTCTTTCGACGGCAGCCCTCGAAACGCAGGACGCATGAGCGAGACGCGCACGCAGTCCGAAGTCATGGACGGCATGCTCGCTGAGTGCGCGATGCAAGACGCACTTTCGTCGTGCGAACGCATCACGCGAACTGAGGCGCGAAACTTTTACTACGGATTGCGGCTGATGCCTGCGAAAAAACGCGGGGCGCTCTTCGTGGTGTACGCGTGGATGCGCGTGCTTGATGACATCGCGGATTCGAACGAGCTGTCCGAAGACGCGCGTTGCGCTGCACTCGCGCAGTTTGAAGCACGGACGCGTTGCGCGTTTGGCAGTCAGTGGCATGCGCAACTGCTCACCGACTTGCGTGCAACGAGCGGCGTGTTGAATCGCGAGCAACAGGTGATGCTGGGACTGGCGAATGTTGCAGCGGCCTATGCGCTGACTGCCGATGATTTTCTTGCAGCGATTGAAGGCCAGCGCATGGATCTCGCTGCGCGAAACTACGCGCGATTCGCAGATGCGCAACAGTATTGCGATCGTGTCGCCTCGACGGTTGGTCGCATTTGTCTCGATGTCTGGGGGTTTGAAGGTTCGCCGTCTGTTTCGGTTCGTGCGCACGCACGACATCTTGCGACGCTGCGCGGCATCGCCTTTCAACAGACGAACATACTGCGTGACATCGCTGAAGATCTCGCGCGAGGTCGCGTGTACTTGCCTGCCGATGAACTCGCGCAGCATGATCTGACGGCAGCGCAACTTGTGGCATGGAGTAAGCCCGACGCGTGTGCGCGATTCATGCAGGCACAATGCACTCGCGCGCAACGATTCTTCGATGAGAGCGCGGCGCTTGACGCGATGGTCGCACGCGATGCACGCGCGACGATCGGCGCGATGAGTGCGCTGTATCACGAGATTCTCTGCAGAATTGCGGCCAATCCGCAACAAGCCATGCATCAACGCGTGCGCCTTTCAACCTTTACGAAATGTTCCATCGCACTCCGCGCGCGATTCGGTTTCATCGGGAGCGGCGCGTAATCGTGCGTCGAAGCGTCGCAATTGTCGGCGGTGGAGTCGCAGGTCTCGCCGCTGCAGTGCGCGCGGCCGAAGCGGGGTGGTCACCGATTCTGATCGAAACGCGCACGATGCTCGGTGGTCGCGCGACGAGTTTCACTGATGTGCGAAGCGGTGAGGAGCTCGACAACTCGCAACACATCGTGATGGGTTGTTGCACGAACATCCTCGATCTCTATGAACGCCTCGGCGTGCTCGACGCAATCGAGTGGCATCAAACACTGCACTTCGCGCGTGGCGGCGGCGCGAGTGACGCTCTCACCATCGGTTCGCTTCCGGCGCCGTTGCACTACGCACGCAGTTTCGCGGGCATGAAACTTTTCACCCTCAGCGAAAAAGCAGCGATTTCCCGCGCGTTTCTAGCGATTCTTCGCATGGGACCAAAGGGTCGTCTTCGTTGGCAAGGCCGCGCCTTCACTGAGTTTCTCGCGCAGTGGAGGCAGCCCGCGCGCGTCGTCGAACTTTTCTGGGAACCAATCGTGCTCTCGTCATGCAACATGCCAAGCGCTCGTTGCGAAGCAACGCACGCGCTCAAAGTGTTTGACGAAGGCATGCTCGCGCACTCATTCGCAGGAACAGTGGGAGTTGCAACGATTCCGCTCGTGCACCTCTACGACAACGCGCGCGAGATCATCACCAACGCAGGCGGCGAACTTCGCTTACGCACCAGCGCGAAAGCACTCGCGTTCGACGGCACGCGCGTGACAGGCGTGATCACCGACGACGGCCGCATCGACGCGCACGCAGTCATCAGCGCCGTCCCGCCGAATCGATTGGCAAAGCTCTGCAGCAGCACGATGCGCGATCACGATCGCAGACTGCTCAAGCTCGAGCAGTTCACCTTCTCCCCGATTCTCGGCGTGCATCTTGCCTTCAAACGCCGCGTGATGGAGACCGCAACTCTGGCACTCGCAGGTCGCGCAACGCATTGGCTCTTCGCGCACAACGCGCCGCCAAACGCGAACTACGCGCAACGCATCGAAGCAGTTGTCAGCGCCGCAGACGAATGGATCGGTCTCAGCGAAGAAGAAATCTGCACGCGTGTCTGCGCAGACATTGCATGGGCAATTCCCACTGTTTCGCGTGCTGACATCCTCTGGTCGCGCCCCGTCCTCGAACGCCAAGCAACATTCGCGAGCACACCAGGCATTGATGCGATCCGCCCACGCGCCGCCATCGAAGCAGGCGACCCAAGCGGAGGCATTCCCAATCTGTTCCTTGCAGGCGAATGGACCGACACCGATTGGCCTTCGACCATGGAAGGCGCCGCGCGTTCAGGCTACGCCGCTGCAGCAGCACTCACATCTAGCGGCGGAGTCATCGCCGATCTGCCGCCCGCGCGCCTCGTGCGCTTCATGCGAGTGTGAGATGGAGCAACCTCGCGCAATCCGTCAGAAGCAATCTTCCCTCACAGGGACGAGCATTTTTTGATCTCAGGTCTGACGCGTTCAATGCGCCACGACATCGCCGCCGCAACTTCAGAAGTGCTTCACACGCGCACTGAGCGCATTGAAATGCAGCCGCGTATCGCGTCACCTCTTACGACAACTGCGCGAGCACAGTCGCTGCAGCCAGTTGCACGCTTGGCTCTTCGTCGTGCGCTGCAACAATCGTCGTGCAGCGCGCACGCAGCCGTGACGCCAAGTGTGCATCGCCTTTCACCGCCGACGCGAGCGCCAAGAGCGCGTTGCGTTTCATCATCGCGAGCGTTGCTCGTTTGATGGCGCTGGAGACGACGAGTCGTGCGCGATCAGCCTCGGTCCAGCCGAGGACTTCGAAGAGATCCACGCTATCGAGTCGTGGCGCGAGTTTCGGATTCGCGCCGCTTCGGTGCGATGCGCGTGTGAACTGCGAGTGCGGACAGACCTCTTGGCAAATGTCGCAGCCGAACCACCAATCGCCAGTTTTCCCGAAGAACTCAGCGTCGATTGGTCCTTGATGTTCGATGGTGAGATACGCCGTGCAACGCGTGGCATCGACTGAATACGGCGTGATCGCGTGTGTCGGACACGCATCAATGCAACGCGTGCAACTGCCGCAGAGATCATCTTCCACGCGCGCGCTCGGGGCTTCGTCACTCGCGGCGATGTCCGCATCAGTCACGATTTCGCCGAGCAAGAAGTAACTTCCAAGACTTGGACGAATGAGCAGCGTGTGTTTGCCGATCGCGCCAAGCAATGCGCGCGCGGCTTGTTCGCGCTCGAGAATCGGATGGATGTCGCCCGTCAAACGCGTTTGGCAGCCTGGAGAAAGTTCGCGAATGTAGCGGCCAAGCGTGCGGAGTCGATCGCGAATGATGTCGTGGTAATCCTTGCCGCGCGCGTAACGAGCGATGCGTCCACGCGCTTCACCTTCGACAACGCGATCAGGTTTTCCATCGTGATAGCGATCGGCAACTGCAATCACGCTGCGGGCGTTCTTCACGAGCAAGCGCACATCGCCGCGCAATTCAGCGCCTTCGCTCATCCATTTCATTTCGCCGTGCTTGCCATCCGCCAACCATTGCACCAAAGTTGCAGTGCGCGAACTCGCAGTCGCGCGCGCAACACCAACAAGTGCGAAGCCAAGTGCATGCGCTTTCGCTTCGATACGCTCGCGCAGTTGAACGCGGTCTGGCAGCGAACTCATAATTCAAGCGCGCGCTCATAGATCGTGATGATGCCGCCCAGCGCGCCGAAGAGAAACGAGGCGAGCGGGAACAGTGCGAGAAGCGTCGACATCGTCATCCAGTAGAACGGTCGCTTCGTGCCGCGCAGCAGCGGCATCACTGACGCAAGCGCGGGCAGGCTTAACACGGCGGTGATCCACGCGTTGTTGAGAAAGAACGCGGTCCATCCTGTTGGCGTGATGCCTTGATCGCGCAGCGTGTGTTGGACCATTGGATTGACGAAGAACGCAGCGATCATGAGGAGCACAAGAGTCACGACAAGCATCACGCCTTTGACGCGGCCGATGATGGAAAACCCTTGTGCGTAGGGCGATTGCGCACTACTGCTTGCGCGCGGCGCCGCGACTGCTGCTGGCGGAGGCGCGGTGGGTCGTCTCGGTGGTGGCGGGGGAGGAGCCATGCACGCAGCGTAGTCAAAAGATGTGCGACTCAATGATGCGACTCAAGGATGCGACTCAAGGATGCGACTCAATGAGGTGGCTAAAAAGCACAACCTCGATTGCCAGTGCAATCGAGGTCGTGTGAAAGTTTTTAGAGTTCGCCGCGCGGCGTGCTTGCTTTTGCCCGCAGCGCCGTCTCGCGCGCGTCTAAAGCTTTAGCGTCCGCGCATCGCGCCGCCCATCGCGCCTGCCATCGCTTGCGTCATCGCCGCTTGCAACGCAGTAGCCGCATCGGCGGCGCTTGTGATTTCACCCGAGCGGACCTTGGCAGCAACTTCACCCGCCGCGGCCTTCATCGCGTTCATCATTGGTCCCATCACCATGCTC
>QWPU01000012.1 GCA_003671065.1 Planctomycetota bacterium
GACCTTCAAGAACTTGGATGGAATCGGCGGTGTAGTGGTCCGCGTCGGCAACGTCGGAGGGGTTCACGACTGTGTGATTGGCGGGGATCGCGCTCACGCTTGCATCATTGCCCGCAAGTGTCGTCAATGATGCGTCCGAGTCGGTGGTCGTTGTAGGGCTCACTTCACTCATGCAGCAGGGGTCCGATTCGTGGCGAAATGCCGGTGTCTAAAGCTCACAGAACGAACAGTCCATGGGAGTCTCAGGGCGAGAGTTCAGTCTATCAGAAGGTAGCATTTCTTGCTTCGATTTGTCTGGTGTGTCGGCAACCCGATCCGTGCAAAACGCCGTAAAAATACGGCGTTTTCGGTAGGTTCGAACGCGACGAGGCCTTCCTCAATCGCGTGGCCGAATCGGTTGTGCGGATTGGTCCGACGCATGTGTTCGAAGCCGTCCTGAATGAACGAACACGCGGCGCTCGTGTGTTGTATTTCAGAGCATTCTCCATTCACGCCAAACTGTAATTTGCGTCGATCTTACAATTCGGTTCCGCGCTCTGAACTCATTCAGCGCGCCCCCGATTCTCCCGTGCATGATTCGCCTTCCCTTGCCGTGTACTTGCCGCTTAACTGAGCCAGCCTTGATGGAACCATTCGACGAACCACGCACTCACGAGCATGCCACCGATGTTGCCGTTTCGAATTGTGCGCCGCATCTCTTGCTGCAGCGCGCAATCGATCGCGGCGATTTTCGCGATGAAACGCAGGATTTTTCGCGTCGCTCTTTCCTCGCGATGGGTGGACTCATCGGTGCTTCACTCGCGCTAGCCGCGTGTGGATCAACCCGAGTCGCTCGCTTGCCCGAGCCCGAATGGAACGATCTCAACACCGCAAATTCAACCAGCGCGCTTGCCACGGTTGCCTCAACGGGCAGCGGCGCCACGAAGACGCCGCCCACCACCACGCCCGCCGTGAGACCGCTCGGCGGCGGCAATCCGCTCGACCAAGCGGCCTTGCCTTGGGCGAAGCCACGCTACTTGTGGGCGAAGGCGCCGCCAGATTTCACCAATCTGAATCCGATGCTTCCTGTCACTTCGATCACGGTGCATCACGATGGACTCGATGATCTGATCTATGTGAAGGACAGCGCCGCGATGTGCGAGCGAATCGAGCACTATCGCGTCGGTCACCGTGGAAAGGGCTGGGCCGACATTGGATATCACCTCGTCATTGATCGAGCGGGGACGCTCTGGCAGGGGCGTTCAATTCGCTTTCAAGGCGCGCATGTGAAGAATCGCAATGAGGGCAATATCGGCGTGCTCGTGATGGGTAATTTCGAGCGCCAACAGCCGACCACCGAGCAGATGAAGACGCTTGAGCGCGTTCTGCGAGATCTCAAGCGGACCTACACCGTGTCGACGCGGCGCGTGTACACGCATCGTGAATGGCCGGGGGCGGAGACGGCGTGCCCGGGCAAGAATCTGCAGCCGAAGGTCGCTTCGCTTCGCACGCGGCTCGCGTGAAGCGCGGTGCTCGTTGTAGAGCCACTTCACGCCGATTGCCGATAGTTCAGCCTCGACTTGGAGGCTTGCGTGCACACAAAGAATGACGATCAGTTTGAGGCACGAGATGAGATGACGCCGCACGCGCTTGCTGCTGTGGCGCGCCGTGGATTCATGCTCGCAACGCTTGGATTTACCGTCACTTCGCTTCTTGCGTGCGCTGCAAAGGCGCCCAAGAGCGCGTTGGCAAGCGGTGGAAGTGCAGCCCCTGAAGGCTTGTGGACTGAGCGCGGTGGTCTTCCGCCGAAGCGTTACGCGCAGCCTGCGACTCCCGCTGATTCGACTGCCAGCGCCGCGCCGGCGAGTACAGCCAAAACTTCTGCCCGCACGAACACCGCCACGACAGCCAAGCCCGCCGCCGCAGCGAATTCAACCTACGCGCCCGCGAGTATTCCAAGCGGTTACAGCGCGAAACCGATTCCGCGCCGCGCTTGGACGACCTTTGTGCCTGACGCGAAAGGTATGGAAGCGATGCCGACGGTCACGCGCATCACAGTGCATCACGAAGGCAACGGTCCCTATTACGGCACGAGTGTGGAGGATGTGCGCGCGCGACTTGTGAATGTCCTCAATGGTGAAATGAACGCCAAGAATCCGCATAAAGACATTGCGTATCACTTCGTCATTGATCCTGCGGGTCGTGTCTGGGAAGCGCGCGATCTCAAGTGGGAAGGTCGTCACACGCGCAACAATTACGACACGAATCTCGGCGTGATGTGTCTTGGAAACTTTGAAGAACAGAGCATTTCGCCCGCGCAACTTGCGTCGCTTGAGAAGTTCATCAAGCAGATGCAGTTGAAGTACAAGGTTCCGAAGAAGCGCGTGTACACGCATCAAGAACTCTCGGCCACGCTGTGCCCTGGTAAAGATCTGCAGAAGAAGATGGGTGCGATGCGCACTCGGTTGAAGTAAGCGCGCGCGCGTGTGTACTTCTCACATGGGCGGACCGAATCGTCCCTTCGACGCACGCTCGTCATCTTCGTCGAGTTTCTTTTTGAACTCAGGATCATTCGCTTCCTGTTTGTTCACGAGCTTCCACGCGATGTACGCGACCAGCGCCATTCCACCGATCGCGACGAGGTAGCGGAGAATGGTGATCAACACGGTCATCATGGTTGTTATCGCGGTGGTGTCATCACAGTCGTGTCGTCGCAGTCGTGTCTTAGGCAAGAACCGGCGCATGCAAAGCGCCCTTGGCAGCAAGCGTTGCTCGGGCCTTCATTGCACTGTACGACTTCACATGTTCGGGAGTTGGTGCTGTTGCAGTGTGTGTTGTGATCGACGCCGCGCACGCCGCATCGACGCTTGCAAACGCGCCCGCGCCGACCGCTGCGAGCAACGCAACACCGCTCGCGCCACTTGCGTTTGATGCGAGCAACGACACGCGCGCGTCAAACATGTCGGCACACATACCGCGCCACAACGCACTGCGCGCGCCGCCGCTAGAGAGGCGAACTTCAGCGACATCGATGCCGAGCGCACGCAAGAGATCGACGCTGCCTGCGAGCCCCGCAGTAATGCCTTCGAACACCGCACGCGCGAGATGATCGCGAGTGTGCGAGACATCAAGACCAGCGAAACCGCCGCGAATAAGTGGATCAGGAATCGGACAGCGTTCGCCTGTGAGATACGGCAAGAACACGAGACCGTTGCTGCCGATGGAAATGCGCGCGGCGCGTTCGGCGAGCACTTCGTAGGGATCAATGCTGCGAGCCTTCGCTTCCACAACTGCATCGTTCGCCAAGACATCGCGAAACCATCGAAGACTTCCGCCTGCGCTGAGCATCACACCCATGAGGTGCCAACGATCAGGCACCGCGTGACAAAACGCGTGCAGTTCGCCTTGGCTCGTCGTCTTCCACGAGTTACTCGCGGCAAACACAACGCCTGAAGTTCCGAGTGAACACGACACAACTCCTTCAGCAACGACGCCGCTGCCAACTGCGGCCGCCGCTTGATCACCTGCGCCTCCTGCGATTCCGATGCCAGCGCGCAGACCGAGCTCATGTGCGGCTGCAGCGTTGAGGCGCGTGCTGTGAATCGGCGACTCTGCAACATCAGGAAACAACGAGCGCGAAAGTCCGATGCACTCGAGCATCTCGCTGCTCCATGTACGACGCTTGCAATCGAACACTGCAGTGCCAGACGCGTCACTCGGCTCGCTCATGAACTCGCCGCTCAACTTCCAGCGCAACCAATCTTTCGGAAGCAACGCCTTGGCCGTGCGCGCAAACGCAGCGGGCTCGTGCTCGCGCATCCACAGCAGTTTCGGTGCTTGAAAGCCTGGAAACACGCGGTTTCCTGTAGTTCGCAAGAGTGTGGCGAGACCAGGCTGATGGTCATGCAGACGCGTGCAGATGTCAGCGCTGCGCGAATCGTTCCACAGAATTGCGGGGCGCACAACATCGCCGCGCCCATCAAGCGCGACGAGTCCGTGCATTTGTCCAGACAACCCAATCGCTTCGATGCGCGTGCATGCGTTTGGAATGCTCGCAGTGACTTCTTTGACCGCGCGAACAGTTGAAGTCCACCAATCCGCGGGATGCTGTTCGCTCCATCCAGGATTTGGATAGAAGACATCATGCGCGCTCGTCGCTTCAGCAACGAACGCGCCGTGCATATCGATCACAACAGCTTTTGTGCCTGTGGTGCCAACATCGATACCGAGAAAGAGCGAAGTTCCATGCGCGGTCTGCATGCGCGCAATGTAGCGCGTTACTTCGTGGCTTCCTTCTCAACGAAGATCTTGGTGATGTTGACGGTGAAGTTACCCTTGTCGTCTTTCTCAGCAACGGTGCCTTCGATGACGACAAGCGCGAGCGGTTCGAGTGCATGCGAACCCTGCGCGCCGACTTTGATCGGCTTGCCATCAGCGCCCACGAATTGCACAGTCACCATGTTGAGCTTCTTCGATTCAGGTGTTTCGCAGCAGTAATCCCATGGTTTTCCACAGGTGTCTCCTGGGATCTCATCGCAACTCTTGAGACTGCGATCGGCCACCATGAACATCGCGCGGTTCTTCACGAACGGTTCCGCGCGTCCGCCGATCTTCGCGCTGATCACAACGGTGTCGCCTTTCTTCGCGTCCTTCTTCACGGTGGCCACGCTCTTGGCGTCCTTGGGTGCTTCGGTGACAAACACGCTGTCAGGAATCTTCGGGGCTTCAACTGGAGGAGTCGTTGGCGGAGGTGCGATGCTGAGGAAGAGCGTGACGAGGGTGGTGAGGAGTGCAGTGATCATGAGTAGTTCCAATGATGAAGTGAAAGAACGGTAACGGAAGTGATCAAGAACGAAGCGCGGTTGGAATAGGAAGTGAGAGACAGCGCACAATCGCGGGCAACGCGCCGACAACGCCGAGTGAAATGCCTGCGATGAGCGCGCCGGCGATGGCGTGCGAATCCACGGCGAGACCGAACGAGCCCATGGAGAAACGGATCGCAACACCGTCAAGCACGATGAGCCCGATCACGCACGCGATGAGCGCACCTGCGACGCACGCGACAGTTGATTCAAGCACGAGTGAAAGCGCGATTGCCGTGCGAGAGAAACCAAGTGCTTGGAGTGTGCCGACTTCGCGCACGCGCGACGAAAATGCTGCATACATCGCGTTGATTCCGCCGAGCACGCCGCCAGAGCTCACGAGCAAAGCGGTGACGAAGACGAGCACGCGAATCGGCGCGAAGAAGTCGTTGAGCCGCGAGTAATACTCGCTTTCAAGCATCGAAATGGTTTCGAGATCGAGTCGCGAAATCGTGAGCGCTTCGATGTCGTCGTAGTCAGCACTGCCGAGGGCAACGACCACACTCGAGAGCGTGGTGCGCTGACTCAACTGCGCGTGACGATCGAGTCGCATCCAAATCTCGCCGTGCATTGCAGTGCCGTGTGCGTCGAAGATGCCGACGATGGTGAACGGCTTTCCCGCGATGTGGAGTGTGTCACCAATCGCGCCCGCGCCGAGTTTTCCCAGCGCTTCAACGCCTGCAGTCACTTCATCTTCACCAGCATCTGGCCAGCGACCTTCGATGATTCGCACTTGCGGATGCACGAGAAACGCTTCGTTCTCGAAGCCGCGCACGAGAATCGGCGGCGCGTTGAGCGTTGCGGCGGCGTCACCAACAGTGACGGGAAACGCAGCTTGATTTTCCGCGCTGACAACGGGCCTTCCTGCGCTGAGTGCGAGTCCATCAATGCTGGCAGCGATGACGCTTGCGGTCGCTGGCGGAATCTCGCTGCGCTCTAAACTTTCTTCGCTGCCTGATCCAAGCACGAGCGCGTTGGTTGCAAGTCCTGTTGCACTCATTGCGCCTTCCATGCCGCGTGAAAACGCAACCGCGCCGAGGACGAGCAATGTGACCACAGTGCTGCCACCAGCGACGAGCACGAGTCGCTTCGGTGAGCGTGCGAGATTTCGAATCGCGTAATCAAAGGGCAAGAGCTTCATGCGGCTTTCATCCCGTCAACGATGCTGCGTCGCGATGCAGCGAGCGCGGGCACGAATCCTGCTGCGAGTCCAACAACTGCTGCAGCTGCAATGGCTGCGAAGGCAACCATCAACGACGGACGAAACTCCACGAGCACGCCTTCCGCACCAAGACTAAATCCACCAAATGAAAGGGCGGCATACGCGGCACTTGCGCCGAGAACACTTCCGCCTAAGGCAATCGCAAGACTCTCGACCACGATGCTCCATGCGATGAGCGCGCTCGGGAAACCGATCGACTGCAGAATCGCAATCTCGCGCGTGCGACTTTCGAGTGAGAGCACGATGGAGTTAGCGACGAGTGCAAAGACCGCGACGAGCGCGCCGATACCAAGCCATCCTGCGAACGCAGCGATAGCGACGAGGTCTTCCGCCGCGCGAGCAACAAAGGCTTTTTCAGGCCGCGTGGAAGTCGGCGCGCGATCGGCCGCGAAGTGTTCATCAATTGCAGCAGCGACTTCGTTGAGCTGCTTCGGATCGGTGACTTCGACTTCGAACTGTGTGACATCTCCACCTTGCACTCCGCCCATTGCGGTTTGCAGAAACGGAAGATGGACGTAACAAACATTGCGATCTTGCGGTCCATCACTCTCAACGATGCCTGCGACGGTGACACTGATTCCTGCGGAAGCAAAGCGATCTCCAACCTTCAATCGTCGACGCTCTGCCAACGCGCTACCGACAAGCGCCGCATCGCCTCGCGCGAGAAACTCACTGAGCGAGCCTCCAAGAAAGTCCACGCGCGGTGCGAGTGTCATCTCGGCGTCAACGCCGCGAATGCCGCGAAACACCACGACATCAAGGCTCGCACGACAGTTCGACACTGTGATTTGCATCGGAATCGCGCTCGCGACGCCAGGAATCTTGATGAGGTCGTCGGCGTAGCGTTCAGGAATCTTGCTGGTAAATGGGCAGAAACGATTAGCGCGATAAACGATGAGTCGAGTGTCGCGTTCGTTGGCGGCGGTTGCTTCGCTCACGCCGCCGTGGACGGCGCGTTCGGCGCAGAGCAGAAAAACTGCAACGCTGATTCCCATGATGGCAAGCGCGGCGCGCAGACGATTTCGTCCGAGCATGCGCAGAGAAAGTAGTGCGGTGCGAAGCGCGATCATGCGTGTACTCCGTCTTTGTTGCGTTCGAGCGTGCGCTCGAGCGAGCCTTTATCAAGGTGCAATTGAATCTCTGCGCGCGACGCAGCATTCGGATCATGCGTCACCATCACAATTGTGCGGCCGCGATCTTTGTTGAGCGTGTCGAGTAGATCAAGAATCATGTCGGCGCTCGCGCGATCGAGATCTCCCGTCGGCTCATCGGCGAGCAGTAGTGGTGGATCCACAACAATCGCACGCGCGATTGCCACGCGTTGCTCTTGTCCGCCTGAAAGTTGCCGTGGATAGTGACCAGCACGATCAGTGAGCGCGACGGTTTCAAGGGCGTGCATCACGCGTTCAGTGCGCTCTTTACGCGTGAATGGATGCAGCAACAAAGGCAATTCCACATTCTCAAACGCGCTCAGCACGGGCACGAGGTTGTAGGACTGAAAGATGATGCCGACTTCCTTCGAGCGCCACGCGGCCAGTTGGTCGCGCGACATTTGCGCGATGTCACGACCACCAATCCACAGTTCACCGCTTGTCACCGTGTCGATGCCTGCAATGAGATTGAGCAGCGTCGTCTTGCCAGAGCCACTCGGACCCATGAGCGAGATGTAGCCACCGCGCGCGATATCGAGATCAAGGTTACGCAACGGCACAATTTCTTGATCGCCTTTGCGATAGACCTTCGTGAGTCGCGCGCAACGAATGAACGCTTCAGGAGTTGGTGAGTTCATGGCGTTTCTCCCTTCAATGTTTCTGTGGGAAGAATGCGTGAATCAGCCATGATCGAGGCATCGAGCACCACACGATCTCCCGCGTGAAGACCGTCAATCACTTCGATCCAACCAGACGCACGCGTCGCACCCAGCACAATCTGGCGCATCTCAGTGCGCGCAGCATTCTTGTCGGGAATTGCCACGATCACAGTCGCGGTTGTTCCATCGACGCTTGCATCACGCAGCGCGAGTGCTGGAATTGCAAGTGTTTCGCCGTGCACGATTCCTTCTTCGCTCAAGGACTCCGCAATGCGAACACGCGCGAGCATGTCAGGACGCAGCGCAGGGTCAGGCGAATCAATGCTCACCTTGCATTGCACTGTGTTCTTCTGCAAATCACCTTGCGGCACAATGCGCAGGACTTTGCCGATGAACACGCGGTCTGGCAGCGCGTCGACGCGAATCTCAGCCGTCAACCCGATCAAAAGTTTGCCCGCATCTTTGAGTGGAACATCGCAACGGACTTGCAGTGAAGTCGAGTCATAGAGCGTGAGCAACGCTCCTGCATCACCGCCAACGCGCGAGCCAGGTCGCGTGAGACGCGTGAGCACAACGCCTGCAATCGGTGCGCGGATTTCGCTGCGCTCGAGGGCAAGTGTTGCTTCATCAAGCATGGCTTTGCGCGCGTCAAGATTCGCTTGAGCGATGCCGCTTGCGCCTCGCGCGTCACTTAGCGCAAGATGCTCAGCAATGAGCTCTCGGCGCACAATCGTTGCAGCATCAACATCGGCTTGCGCCGCAGCGACCTTTGCTTCGCGGACGATTCGTTCAAGACGCATGGACGCTGTCTTCGCTTCAAGCGCACTAGCGCGAAATCCCAAGCGACGAACATCGCCTTCGCTTGCGCCGCCGCTTGAAACAAGCGATTGCTTACGCGTGCATTCATCGCGCGCTTCTCGTGCCATCGCATCGGCTTCATCGATTTCCGCGCCAACTTTTCTGAGCATGCCACGCGTTTCGGCAAGCACGGCTTCAGTTGTTTTGAGCGCGCGCTCGGCATCAATTGCAAGTGTGAGTGTGAGAGCGGCTGCAGTCGCCGCGATTTCTCTGGCCTCGAGCTCAGCGTGCGCAGCTCGGAACTCTGCAGCACTCTTGTCACGCGCAATTTCTTGCGCGCGAGATTCAAGCGTGATCAGGAGCGCGCCCGCTTCAACGCGATCGCCTTCAAGCGCATGGATCGTTGCAACGACGCCTTCACGCAGCGCAGGAATCTCAACCGCGTAAGGCATCGGTTCAATCCAACCAGGCGCTTGCAGGCCTGAGTTCTTTCGCGCTGCAGCGGGCGTGTTGCTTTGAATGACCGCAACGGGCGTGACGGCTGCGCTCGGAAGACTTTCAAGTGCGCGATAGCCAGTCCACGCGAGCACTGCAGCGGTGGAGCCAAGAAGGACGACTGGAACAACAACGCGCGCGATGAATTTCGCGGCAGGATATTTCGGCAAGTGTGTCACTGGGCACCTCCACGAGTTGTGGTGTTCGTTGTTGACAGTGTTGTTCTTGTGGTCGTGACGCGAGCAAGCGTGTTTACGCTTTGCACTGCGCGCTGCTCAACATTCGCAATCGCTTCCGCCAGCGCGATATCGCGCAGCGCGGATTTCAATTGGGCATCGGAAAATCGCATGCGACTTTGCGCAACATCTGCTCGCGTTGCTTCGCCTTCAACGAGCGCGTAGGCAGTAATCGCAAGCGCATCACCGAGCGCGCGTTGGGATTCACGGGCGAATTGCGCAGCGGTTCGCGCCGTTGTGCGGCGGAAGATCGCGTGATCGTTGTCAACGCCTGCAACGCGCACGGCCTCTTCAAGATCCGCTTCTGCAGCGATGACATCGGCGCGTGCAGCGTCAACCTCGTGACTGCGACGAAAGATCGGCACGCTGAATTTGAGTGCGACTTCAACGGCCTCACGATCTTCGAGATCACGCATGTATCCGCCGCCGAATTCAGCGTTGCTCCCGAGAATCGAGCCGAGTTCAGCGAGCGCCGCGTGCGTGCGTGCGACTTCTACACGAGCACGAATCACTTCAAGTGTTTCCGTGGTCAGCGTGTCGTTCGAGATGTCATCGACCTCGAGCGTTTGCGTGAGCGTCTCAATCGCAAGCAGCGAAATCAACGCAACCTCCGACTCATGCGTTTCACTTTCAGTCTGCGCAAGTTCTGAAGCCGCGAGCAACGATTCAGCTTCGCGCTGCAGAACTGTTTCGCGCGTCATTTCTCCCGCATCTGCGCGGGCAATTTCGATCGCAAGCATCTCTCGCTGCGCATCGAGCGCAGCACTAGCCGCGTTCACGGCTCGGCGGCCCGCTTCGACTGCGCGCAACAATCGCCGCGCGTCTGCAGCAGTTTCGGCACTCGCCGAAAGCAGCGCGCGTGCAGCACTCTCTTGTTCGCGCGTTGCTGCATCGACAATCGCGTCGTGCGCAAGCAACCAACCAATTCCTGTCATGAGCGTCGCGGAGATTCCCGTGCCGCCCATGCTGTCGATGGGAATGCCGAAACTCAGTAACAGCGTTGGATCAGGTGGAAGAGTTGAAGCCGTGCTGCGCTCCGACGCTGCGGTCAAACGAGCGGCAGCCGCGCGGACTTTCGGTGAGACGGCAAGCGCGCGCGTCGCCGCGCTGGTGAGATCAATCGTGTCGGTGAGCGCGAACGCATCACTCGGTGTGTAAGGGTCGTTGACACGCGTTGTCGTTGACGCGCATCCAAGTGACAGTGTGAGAGAAGTCACCAAAATCGCGCTCGCGAGAGTCGCTGTGATGTTCATGGCAGTTCCAGTTTGATTCGAGGAAAGAAGCACACGCAGGAAATGACGCCTCCACGCGAAGTCGCGTGGGCGCTGTTCTCAGTGCGTTGCTTAGATCAGGAATCGAGCTGTGATCACAAGGCGATGCCTCGGAGGCGGTTCACCGTCGGAACGATTGAACTCGACCAGCGGATCTTGGCGCGTGTCGCACGCGAGCGCGACAATCGTCCCATTCAACAAAGAGGCCGCGTCAAGCGCGGCACCAATGGAGTCTGGCGTGAGATCTGGTTGTGGATGCGCGATATTCAGCTTCACGCAGCAGGCGCCGTCGCAATGACCTGGGCTGTGTTGAGCAGGATCGTTCGTGTCGCTCTTCTGCGATGCGTCTTGTCCGCAATGAGCTTTCGCGCAGCAGGGTGGAAGCGTTTCGTTCGTTGCTTCAGTCGCGAGAGTTGCTGCATCCGTCGCCAAGAACAACTCCGCAATCGCGCGTCGATCGCAGCAACACATCGATATCCACGCTCCGAGAGCGAGAACAAGTGTGTTGCGCATAGCGGCGCGGATGGAAGAGGAGCACTTCACGGAGGAATCTTCGGGCTTGAACTACAGGCGCTTCACACGCAGGCGGCACAATGTCGCAACGAGTTAGAAAATCGTTGTGCACACGAAGCGTTCATACTAACCAACGCATCTGCGAAGAGTTCATCGATGGTTTGAGATTGACGCAGAAGGGGAAACGGTGTTCTCGGGCTTGCCCGCACAAACATTCGCATGATGGCGACGAGCCTTTAGATAGAGATAGGCGGGAACGCTGACGAGTCCAATGGCTGCAAACCAGCTCACAATCGCTGCTAATGCGAGGGGCATCAGCGGAAACAGCCACATCGCAAGTAATGCATACGCGCTCACCGAGAGCGTGCCGAGGACCATTGGACCCACCGCGCCCGTTGGAACATGAGGGCCCTGCGAGAGCCATGTCGCGACCATGATTGTTGTGAAGATCACGGGGAACACCGATGCGATGCCGCTCGCAACGGGCAAGCCCGCGCGTGCAAGCACAAGTGCGACCGCGATCACCATGGCCGCCGCGCTTCCTCGAAGCGCAAGCACGGCAACACTCACGCGGTTTCTTCCGCGCGGCGCAGGATGCGCGATGCGATTGGCTGCGAATCCAAGGAAAGTTCCTGCAGTGAACGCGATCAATCCAACGGCAATCGATTGTGTGAGTGTTGGTTTGAGCAATGTGTTGAGCGTCACAATCGCGCTCGCAACAAGTAGCCAGAGACCCAGCGCAATGGCAACCGTCGCGGCAAGTAAATGTGTGCGCACGCTTCGACCGAGTTTCGCAGGAGCAATGCGCCAGAGCAGCAAATAGCCTGCATTCATGAGGATGCCGACAGGAATGAACGCCATCGAGCGGCGAAATCCGTCGATGTCTTCACCGCGACCATAGATACCAATTGCGGCAGCAATGATCGTTGTTGGAATGCACGAGAGCACGCCACCGAGCGTTCCACCGAGGCGTTCGACGGCGATCGTGGAAAGAATCGCTACGAATCCTGCGAAGAGCGCGGGAAGTGCGATGGGCGCGAGTGTCTCAAACCATTCAATCACGAGCGCAGCGTACGAGGTTTTCCTGCGTCACATTTTGCATCAGCGCGATGAAGTCTGAGGATCACTCGCCGCTGGTCCACCGAGAATTGACGCGATTCCTTCGCGCACACCGCGCCAACTTCGTCGCAGCAAACCTTCGCGCACAGGCGCGTTGAACATGCGAGCGAGTTCGTCAGTTACGCGTGAATAGCGCGGTGGAAACGCAACGACGCCGCGACTCGCTTTGCCAGCGCGAAGTGTCGACCAGAGTGTGCCGTGCACAAGCACCGCGCTGGTCGCTTCCATCTCAATCGTTCGCGTCGGACACACGAAGAGAGGTCGATAGCGAAAGCGAACACCTTTCGCGCACGGCGTCGCGAAACCCATCGTGCGCACAGGAAGTCCGTAGCCACGCGCGGCGATGAATGCGCGCGCACCTGCCTCGCGAATTGACTGCGTTGGTCGGCGCAGAAACAACAAATCAGTCGCAACACACAGTGCAAACAGATCAAGCCGAATGCACCAACCCGCAATGAAGAACGAGCAGATGATGAGTGGAAGGCACAGCGCGAACGCGAGCAGCGGACTGATGAGAAACGCGATTAAGAGCACCGCAAGAAATGATCCGCGCACTGCGACGAGCATCGCGTCAATCACTGCAAACGGGCTGAGCACGATGAGCGCGTCGATCGCGTGAAAGGTGATCCACACTGAGAAGTACGCGATGAGCGCGAGCGGGATGAGCCAGATGAGCGAAGAGGATCCGCCGAGAAATGCAGCGGTTTGCGGCGAAGCGGTCGTCGCGCCGCCGTCGATCGACGCCATCGTGGTGATGAGCGTTGGCAACAGCACGCCCGCGGCAACAAGCGCGGAACACTTCGCTTCAAGGTATTCGCTCGCATCAAGCAGCTTGCGAATTGGCATAGGGATGGCGGGGGATGCGATCTTCTTGAGGATCACTGCGAGCAAGACGACTGAGCACGGAATAAGAAACCACGGATTCGCGTGCAGCGGCAACGCGGTGGTTGCATTCATTCCACCAAGCGCATTGAAGTCGTACCAGCCAAGTGCGCAGAGCACGAGGAGCGGTGAAATCGCAAGGCCTGTGATTTGCGCGAACCCAGCGGCAATCACGGCAGCGCGCGATTCAGGCGCGGCAGGATTGAGCGCAGCGTTTGCGATAGGAGCCGCGCTCGCCCCACTCGTGCATAGCGCACTTGCGATGCAGAGCAGTGGCAACGCGCAGACGGAGAACGCGCGACTCATCAGCACGCCTCCACCACGAATGGGCGATGATCCGCGGCATGATCTATGGAGTGATCTCTTCTTCATCATTGCATTGTGACAGAGTCTGACCGAGCCAACACGGCGGCGCGCTTCGGTAGGATATTCGCGTGCTTCCAAATCTCCAATACGCTGCGATTCGCTACGAGAACTTCCATTCCGAGGTTCTGCTTCCGACTGCCTTTCCTCTGCGTTCGCCGCTCGAATTGAGCGTGTGGCAACCTGCAGGAAGCGGAATCCATGGTGGGCATCCTTCGCTCGCTGAGGCGAAGCGCGCGAAGTTTCGAGCTGCGGACATCGGCCTTCGCTGGGGACCTGTCTGGTCAACCGCGTGGTTTCGTCTTCGCGGGAAAGTGCCTGCTGCCATGCGTGGTCACACCGTCGCGCTGCGTTTTTCCTGCGGCAGTGAAGGCACGCTGTGGAAAGACGGCGTCGCGTTTCAAGGATTCGATCCGTATCGCGACCTCGCGTATCTGTTTCCGTCAGCGAAGGGTTCTGAGAAGCTCGAGTTGTATGTCGAGGGCGCGTGCAATTTGCCGCTGGGTATCTCGACATTCTGGTGGGATCACCCTGAGTTGCAAGCCCGTTGGCGCGAAGAGAAACCTGGTCGCGTTGAAAGCGCTGAACTCGTCGTTGTTGATGAAAGCGCGTGGCGGTACGCGCAAGCATGGGACTTTCTGCGTCGGCTCATGCTCGCACTTCCCGATGAATCACCGCGCGCGACCGAGATCGCGAACGCGCTGCGCGACATTCACGCGTCGATCGATGCGTCAAATCCTGTGGACGGCATGGAAGACACCGCGGCCGCGCTCGATGAACTCGTGCAAGGTGGCGCGCATGAATCAGCGACTGCGTGCATTGCCGTTGGTCACGCGCACATTGACACCGCGTGGCTCTGGCCGATTCGCGAGACGCGTCGCAAGTGCGTGCGCAGCTTTGCGAATGTGTTGCGCTTGCAAGAGCGATTCACTGACTTCCACTTTCTCTGCTCGCAAGCGCAGCAGTACGAATATGTGCGAGAAGATTCGCCTGAGATCTTCAAGCAAATCAGCAAGCGAGTTGCAGAGGGTCGTTGGGAAGCGGGCGGCGCGATGTGGATCGAACCCGATTGCACATGTCCATCGGGCGAGAGCTTCGTGCGTCAGATTCTGCACGGCACGAACTACTGGACGAAACACTTTGGCAGCCGAGGAAAACAGCGCTTTCTCTATCTGCCTGACACCTTCGGCTTTCCGCCGTGTCTGCCGCAAATCGCGCGGCAAGCAGGGCTCGACACCTTCATCACCAACAAGATGAGTTGGTGCGAAACGAATAAATTTCCGCATGTCACATTTCAGTGGCGCGGACTCGACGGCACTGAGATTCTCACGCATCTCACGCCTGGTCACAACTACAACTCATCGATCGAACCGAAGGACATGTTGCATGGCGAACGAAATCTCGTCGTGCAGGATGGACAGAGTTTCTTTTCGAGCGCGATTCCTGTGTGGCTGCAGCCATTTGGATTTGGTGATGGTGGTGGTGGACCAACTGATTGGCAGATCGCGCGTGCGGAACTTGCGCGTGATTGCAATGGTCTCCCGCGCGTGGAGCAGCATCGTGTCGATGTGTTCTGCGGCCGTTTGCACGCGGGCGCCGATGCGCTGAAAGCAGCGGACCGCGCGATTGCATCGTGGGATGGCGAACTCTATCTCGAGTTGCATCGCGGAACCTACACCAGTCAAGCGTGGCTCAAGCGTCAAAACCGCTTGGCAGAAGCCGCGATTCGTGATGTTGAAGCGCTTGCAGTGTCGCTGCCTAATACACCCGCGAAGGAACTCGAAGCATTTCGTAGTCGCATGGATGCGGCGTGGAAACTGCTGTTGCTCAATCAGTTTCACGACATCTTGCCAGGCTCATCGATCGCGGAGGTCTATGCCGATGCGCGCAAAGATCATGTGACGATTTCGGAAACTATCACGCGCGAACGCGATCGGCTGGAGACCGCATTTGCGAAACTCGCCGACACGCGCGGACTCAAGAAGCCTGTGCTTATTCGCAACACCTCATCGATCAAACGCTGCGGAATCGTCGAGGTTGATGGCGGTTTGATCGAAGTGAACCATGTGCCTGCGCTCGGGATGAAAGTTGTGGATGCGGCTGTCATCGGTCCGCTGCCGGCAGCGGTTGAGTTGCGCACGACGACGCGTGGCGTCGAACTTTCCAACGGCACCGTGCGCGCGTTCATTGATCTTTCAGGACGCATCGCGCAACTCGAACACATGCCAACGCGTCGGCTCGCCAATGCGCGAGATGCGCGTGGCGCGCTGCTACCAATCAATCAACTCGCGCTCTATGAAGATCGTCCGCGTCGGTGGGAAGCGTGGGACACTGATCGTGATTACACCGACAAGTGTGAACTCATTGATGGCGACTGCGAGATCAGCGTGACGGAGTCGCATCCGTTGCGTGGCGAAGTTCGCATTGAACGCGTGATCGGCGCGAAGAGTCGTATCTTCCAAACCTATCGCTTGGATGCTGGCTGTGGACGCATTGAAGTGCGCACTGAAGTTGAGTGGCATGAGTCGCAGCGATTACTCCGCGCGCTGTTTCCCTTCAACATTCGTGCGCGCCACGCGTGGTTTGGTACGCAGTTCGGTGCCATTGAACGCGCGATTCATCGCAACACAAGTTGGGAAGAGGCGCGCTTCGAAGTGCCTGGTCACGCGTGGATGGATGTGTCGGAGCCAGGCTTCGGCGTCGCGGTGCTTGATGATGGTCGCTATGGACGCAGCGCGCTTGCGCACGCGGATGGCTGCACCTTGGGCTTGTCGCTGCTGAAGAGTCCGAACTTTCCAGATCCAACATGCGATCGTGGTGAGCATTCATTCAACTATGCGCTCATGCCGCACGCAGGCGATTGGCGCGAAGCACATGTTGATCTCGCTGCGGATTGTTTCCGTGAGCCGTTGCGCGCGATCGAACTTCGCCCAAAGTCAAAGGGTGAATTGCGCGGTGCATGGTCTGCGTGCGAAGTGCTTTCGACGGAGCCGATGCGCGTAGAACTCGCGGCGTTCAAGCCTGCGGAAGATGGGCGCGGACGCATCTTGCGGTTGGTTGAAACTCGCGGCGCGCGAGGCGATGTGCAGGTGTTTTGGAACATCAATGCACGAAAGGTGACCGCCGTTGATCTCCTCGAGCGACCAATCACTCTCGAGGGTCTGAGTCACGCAGCAGGCGCCGTCACACTCTTGCGCATGAAGCCATTTGAGATTGTCACATTGCGTGTTGAGTAGCGTCTTGCTCGCGCAGCGAATACTCTGCAGCGATGCGCATGACCGTGTTCGACTGGGTCTTTCCGATAGTGCTTCTTGTCATGCTCGCCGTTGTTGGCGTGCGCACGCGAAGATATGGACAAAGCGTCGCGGGTTTTCTAGCGGCGAATCGTTGCGCGGGTCGTTACCTCATCGCGCTTGCGGATGCACGCGCGTCGATCGGCCTCATCACTCTCGTGTGGTTCTTCCAAGTTGGCTACGACGCGGGTTTCACCAGCGTGTGGTGGGGACTCATCGAAGGTCCCGCGATGATCTTCCTCGCGCTGACTGGTTGGGTGGCGTATCGCTATCGCCAGACTCGCGCGCTCACACTCGCGCAATTTCTTGAACTGCGTTACAGCCGCAACTTCCGCATCTTTTGCGGCGGTCTCGCTTTCATTGCGGGACTTCTGAACTACGGCGTCTTCCCTGGAATCAGCGCGCGATTTCTCATTCACTTGATGGCGCTGCCTGAGACCTTTCTCTTCGGCGGCTTCACTTGCGACACCTATCTCTGCTGCATGGCGATGATGTTGTCGACTGCGCTCTTCTTCATCTTTCTCGGCGGTCAAGTCACTGTGATGGTGACCGACTTCTTGCAAGGCGTGTTTTGCAATCTCGTGTTTGCCGCACTCACGATGTATCTTTTGTGGAAGTTTCCGTGGAGCGATTTGAGTACCACGCTGCTATCGATGCCAGAAGGAACAACGCTGGTCAATCCTGCGCCGCAATCGTTGAAGGACGAAGCGAACTTCAATCCAACCTATTGGATGATCTCCGCATTTACCTTGTTTTACACAGCGAAAGCGTGGCAAGGCGATCAAGGCTACAACGCATCAGCCGCGACACCGCACGAATCGAAGATGGCGAACATCCTCAATGGATGGCGCTTTCGTGTGCTCATGCTGCTCACGCTTGTGGTGCCATTGTGCATTCGCTGCTTGCTCGAACATCCGAATTACGCGCAGTCGGCAGCAGCAATGCGCGAAGCAGTGAGCGCGATTCCTGCGACGCAAGTGGCCGAGCTGCGCACGCCTGTGGTGCTGGGCATGATGATTCCCGCGGGGCTCTTGGGCTTTGTCATCGCCGCGATGTTTGGTGCATATCTCGGCACCGACAACGCATATTTGCACTCGTGGGGTTCGATCTTGGTGCAAGATGTCGTCATGCCGATTCGCCAGCGGCTCGGCTTTGGCGATCTCACAGCGAAGACGCACATTCGCGTGATCAAGTGCGCGATCTTTGCAGTTGCGTGTTGGGGCTTCTACTTCAGCGCGACCTTTCGTTCGCCTGATCAACGCGTCGCGATGTATTGCACGCTGTCTGGCGCATTGTTCTTTGCAGGCGCTGGTTGCGTGATCATCGGCGGACTCTATTCACGCATTGGCAGTACCGCGGCCGCGTGGTCAGGTATGGCGATCGGATGCGCGATTCCATCGATCGGGATGTTTGCGAAAGAGTTCAGCGAGACATGGGGTGCGTGGGACAACGCATCATTCGCGTTTCGATTCCTCGCATGGGTCGACGGTTTTAACGGGCAAGTGCTGACATTCTTTGCGATGGCGTGCGCTGCGTTGATGTACACGATCGTTTCCTACGCGCGTCCTGCACACTTTGATCTTGATCGCTTACTCCATCGCGGGAAGTATCGCGTGGCCGATGATGAGGAAGTAGCTATCGCTGTCGATGAGAAGCGCACCTTCTGGGAGAAGATTGGAATCGATCGCAACTTCACGGGTTGGGATCGCGCGATCACATGGATCACACTCTCGTGGCCAATTGCGGGAACGATCATGTTCATCATCGGGACGCCGTTTCTGTTCACTGAGAATCCACCGACAGATGAAGCGTGGCTTGGATTCTGGCACGGCTACATCTACTTCACTTTGATTCTTGGAACGAGTGTTGTGTTGTGGTTTACCATCGGTGGCTTTCGCGACCTCCGCAGGATGTTCGTCTTGCTTGAGAAGCGTCACGCGGATGCATCTGATGATGGAACTGTTCGTGATGAAGCGGCGAAACACACTGCGGCGCAACGAAAGGATTGATCGTTGCGCACCGTCATTCGCTTACCGCTCGCAGACTGGTCGATTGAAGCTACTGGCGGTGCGCCTGCAGCGAACATGTTGCAGCGCGTGCTGAAAGCATCGTTGCGTTCATGCCGTTCAATTCACACCGTACTTGCGCGTGCAGGCGTGCAAGAGCCAATTCACGCTCTGCGCGCGGAGCTCGACAGCGAATGGGTTGGTCATACGGAGTGGACATTTAGTCGCGAGATTGAACTGCCTGCGAAGGACTTCGGCGCGCACTGTGCGCTGCGCATCGCAACGATTGATGGACCGTGTGAAGTGGTGCTTGCGGGTGTTGTGATCGGAACGCATGCGAGCGCGTTCATTCCTTTCGAAGCGCGAATTCCTGATGCACTGCGCGGTCAACGCGCGTTGCTCGAACTTCGCTTCAAAGCGCCCGTGACAGAAGTGTTGCGTTGGCAGGCAGCACTTGGCGAGCGTCCCGTGAATGGTGACTGGACGCCGTTCTGTTTCGCGCGAACGGCTGCGTGCAGTTTTGGATGGGACTGGGGTCCGCGCGTGCCTGGTGTAGGATTTCGCGCCGCGCATTGTGTGTGTTGGACGCACGCGCGATTGCTGAAGCCTGCGGTGAGTCAACGATGGAATGACGACGGCTCGTGCACGGTGCGTGTGGATGTTGAAACGGATGCGAATGCTTGCGGGCCGACTTGCGTGCTCGAACGATCGATCACAAGTTCAACTGGCGAAATCCTGCACTTTCCTGCAGGCGAACGCGAGCTCACGCTTCGCCCTGAAAAATGCTGGCAACCGTGGGAACACGGAAGTCGTCGCGGTGTGTTCTGGCGCGCACGAATCATCGCTCGTCATGAAGGCATCGTTGTCGATGAACGCAGCACGCGCTTCGCATTTCGTCGCGTGCAACTTGATACGACTACTGATTCCATCGGCACGCGTTTTCGCGTTCTCGTTAACGGCGTGCCGCTGTTTGCGAAGGGCGCGAACATCATTCCGACACTGCTTGATGGAACGCACATTCGCGATTGGCGCGCGGAAATGCAGGCGTATCGCGACACTGGTTTCAACATGGTGCGCGTGTGGGGCGGTGGAAAATATCTGTCGCACACTTTTTACGACGCGTGCGACGAACTCGGCATTCTCGTCTGGCAGGACTTCATGTTCGCCTGCGCGACCTATCCAGAAGATGAGCCGTTCGCGTCACTCATCGCTGCGGAAGCGCGCCATCAAGTGCGCAGACTTTCGCGCCATCCAAGCATCGCGTTGTGGTGCGGTGGCAACGAAGACATTCTCGCGTGGTGGAGTTGGGGTTGGAAGGAACGCCTTAGCGAAGGGCAGTCGTGGGGCAAGAAATATTGGCTCGACACATTGCCTTGCGCCGTAGAACGTGATGACGCGGGCACGCCGTATTGGGCTGAGAGTCCCTACTCCGCTTCGATGGAGCGTCATCCGAATGATCCCGATCACGGCGATCGTCACACGTGGGATGCGCAAGCAAAGATCGAGGGATACCGCACGATTGCGCCGCGTTTTTGCAGCGAATTTGGACACCAGTCGCCGCCGTGCGCTGTGACGCTGCGCGAACATTTTCCTGAGCGCGCGTTGGTGATTGGGAGCGAGGCGTTGAAGTTGCGTCAGAAGGCGGGGGGCGGAGACGACGCGCAGTACAAGTCATTTCTCGATGCGCGATTTCGTGGCGCGCGAAGTTTTGATGAGTATGTCGCGCAGACGCAACATCTGCAGGCGCGCGCGATGGATGTTGGAATGCGTTGGATGCGAGCGAACGCGCCGCGAACGATGGGCGCACTGATCTGGCAGTGGAATGATGTGTGGGCGGGGCACTCGTGGTCGCTCGTGGATGTGTCTGGTCGTGAGAAGCCCGCGTGGCATGCCGTTCGTCGAGCGTGCGCGAAGCAGTTGCTTTCGATCGAGCCGATCGGCGCGTCGGGCGCATTAGAAGTTGTCTTGATTGATGATCGCGCGTTTGCGCATCCCGAGAAATTCGCGGCGCAGCGCATCGAGGCGACGATCGAGCGCATGAGTTTTGATGGGACGGTGCTCGCGTCGGCGCGTGTTGCGCTGTCGCCGCATTACTGTGGTGAACTTGCGGCGGCGACGATGCGTGGGGCAATTCCAGCAAGCGTGCTCGTTCACGCGCGTGCCACGCACGAATTGCTTGTCGCGCGCATTGATGCGTGTCCCAAGCTACTTCGGGCAACTTGGTTCCTCGCGGCTGATCATGAGATTCATCTTCCAAAGCCGCGACTGAAGGAACTCCGGGCCGACGCGAAACGGAAGGCGGCGACAGTGACTCCCCACGCTTTCGTCGGACTCGTGGCGCAAACGGTGGTGCGCGAGTTTTGGGTTGAGCCGAGCGAACGCGGGATCGAAACTGATCGCGGGAGTTGTTGGCGCACACTTGTGCCTGGTGATCTCGTGATGATCCCGTCGAACGCGCGATGGTGGAGCGCCAACAGTTTCTGCTTGCATCAGACGCGTTGAATTCATCGCGCGGATGATTTTGCGGATTCTCAAAAATCTTCGCGGAGAAATGTAGTGCCACGGAGAAGTGGGCAAATCCCGTGTTAGATTCGGCGCAGAGGTCGCTCACTTGCGCGTGCATGACGAACGCGTACCTCGTAACAACTCGGCGAATGGACC
>QWPU01000120.1 GCA_003671065.1 Planctomycetota bacterium
GGATTACCGCGGCATCACATACTGCGCGATGTACTGGCACTTCCTCGATGCGATCTGGATTGTGATGTACGCGACCCTGTGGCTCGGCTCACGCCGGTAGGCGACGCGCATCGGGACCAGCTGCGTAAGACCGACCTCCAACCGCCGCTGCCGAAAAACCAAGCCGCCGCTGCCGAAAAACCAAGCCGCCGCTGCCGAAAAACCAAGCCGCCGCAGTCGGGGTTACCCAACGCGGCGGCTAGTGCCGATCTAATCTGTTTTGCCGATCCAACGCATCACCCAATCAACCCGGCGCGTGAAACGATCTCGTCTTGCTTGTTCTGCCGAAAACTTGCCAGACTTCTGGTGAACCCCATATGTCTTGGTCGGTCAGTTGAATTGAGCCCCAGAATGCTCAACTCGTACTCGACGCTTGGTACACCGTTAAGCACCAACCGTCGAGCCCTGACCGATTTCTGCCAAACACCATCGTGCTGAGAATGTCACTTCACAACTATTCATGCGTGAACGGCGGCGAGGCGCGTGCTCGTGTTACGAATTTTTTGGAAAATAGATCAGATGGTGTCTGCCTCGCGGCTCTCGCACCGTCAGGGCGTGTTCGAAACACGCACGCATGGTTCGCGCGGCTCGAGAATCGCCTTCGCAGCGAAGTAGAGGCACGGCACGCTCAGGAGCGGCTGACCATCAACGCGGCTGATGCGAGCCACAGCGGGGGCGTTGGGGATCTCGAGTTTGAGCTCTGTCCCTTCGACCCGCACAATCACCGCTCGATCTGAGTTGATTGCGGAGAGGTAATCCTCCACCGCGAGCAGCGACCACTTTCCACCAAGCCACAGCGCAAGCATCGGACTCTTGAGGCGCACTCCATCGCGCGCTAGTTCCTCTTCGCTGGGCAGCGGCGCGGTTGGGCTCTCCAGCTGCGGCTGGATCAGGTAGCGCGCGTAGGTGATCTCTTTCATGCGGCGAATCATCCCCGCGTCGCGATCGGACACGGTCGTGTCAGGATGCGTTGCAAGCCAATCCGCCCAAGTCGTGATGCAGACATTGGGAAGCGCGACGAGCTGCGTGGAGCTCGTTGCGAGCGGACCAGAAATCGCGCGGCGTTCCAGTTGCAGAAACAGGCTCGGCGCGTGCGTGGCAGTTGCGGCCGCGTTCGCAGCCTTGTCGTAGAACACAAGGTTCGAATCGCACAGGAGCCCGCTCACTTCGAAGAGCCGATCCGTGCCTTCAACCCGCCGCTCAAACACAATGACGCAATCACACAGCGGCGAATAGGTTGCCACCACCGCAACGCCATTGACGGTGTCATTGACGACTTCATGCACATTGAGCATGGTCAGGGGCCACGCGTGCGCATGACCATTGACGACGATCCCCGCCACGCGATCCGTCGTCACGACATACTTCGGGCGATTCGTTTCGTTGTAGATCGCCATGTCGCGACCGAAGATGTGCAGCGGATTGTCGAGCGACGGAAGAAATCCGCGCGGATGGCCCGAGCCGTTGAGTTGCGTGCGATCGATGGTGAGATTCGAGAGATTGAAGCCGTAGCTCTCGAGGTTGGTTCCGTCGCCAATCGGACGGCGGCCGAGCGTGACTCCAAGCAGACTCCACACGAGCACGAGCACGACGAGAAACGCGGCCAACGCGATCACCCATCCGCCGCCACGGAATGTCAGCGTGGGCGAACCGATGGGCGCGTCGCTCGCTCCTTTGTTGGGACTGTCACTCATGGCGTCGCCTTCAGCGGCTCGGGAATCGTCTGAACAGTCGCATCGCCTCGTCCACGGAAGAACGCTTCGAGGGTCACAGGTCCGCGATCGAGCGTCATCGCAAGCAGCACGACGGGCAAGTAGGTGATGCTTCCAAGAAACACGCGTCGCGCGGTTCTGTCATCGCGCTTGCGATAGAACTCAACGCTCAGCGCGACAAACCCGAGGCCTGCCGCAAGCGTCACGACCGCGCTCCAAATGCCTGCGAGTCCAAGCAGCGTGACGCTCAGACCGAGTGGAATGAGCGGCAGCGTGGTGAGTAACACCACTTGCGCAGTGAGTTCGCCAGTCGTGTCGCGCACTGGAAGCATGGCGTGACCGCCGCGTGCGTAATCTTCGCGATACATCCACGCGAGCGCAAGAAAGTGCGGGATTTGCCACACAAACAGCAAGCCGCCGAGCAGCCACGCGCCTTGATCCATACGACCCGTGACCGCAGTCCAACCGATGACGGGCGGGATCGCGCCGCAGATCGCGCCGATGATCGTGTTGAATGTCGTGAGTGGTTTCAGCGGCGTGTAGAGCAGCGCATAAAGCAAAATGTTGAACGCAGCGAGCGCAGCGGGCAGCAATCCGACGGTGTCGGCGAGAACTGCGGAGCCTGCGTAGCCCGTGATGAGCGCAACCGTGAACACTGTCGCGGGGCCGATTTGTTGTGCGGGAAGCGGTCGACCGCGCGTGCGCAGCATGAGCCCATCGCGTCGGCGTTCGAAGAGTTGATTCAAGAGCGAAGCGCTGGCCGCAGCGAGCGCGGTTCCAAGCGTCGTCCAACCGAGGATGCGCCACGGGATCGGTCCAGCAGATGCGAGCGCGCAGCCAACGGCGGTGGTCACGAGCACCATTGCGTTGAGTCGAGCTTTCGTGAGTTCAGCCCAGATTCCAAGCACCGAGTGCGCCCGCGGAGTCACTGGCCCTCGCATGTCTGCCGCGATGTCTGCAATATGGTCGGAAAGCTCGGTGGTCATCGTGTTGGACGCGAAATCCTACCATAGGCTGCAAGAGGACTTATTTATGCAAACGCTGTCGCTCCCCGCGCTCCTCGCGCTTTTTCTTGTTGGTGCCGCACTCATCGTCGTGATTGCGTCGCGAATCAGGACTATTCACCTTGCGCTTGGTTTCGCGACCACCGCGCTCATGTGGGTGCTTGCCTACATCGCGCTGCTTGCGCCAGGACTGTGGATTGGCGAAGCGCTATTTGTGGCGACGCTCGCGGTGGTGGTCGCGTTTGGCGCACTTGCTCGTCGCGCAGGTGCGGTGCCGTTCAAGGTTGGACTCGTGAGCGCGTTTGCGAATTTGCTTGTGCTCGGCGCGTTCTTGCGTGGAGGTGATTCGCAATGGACTCCCGTGATCTACGCGATCGGATTATTCGCTGCGAGCGGGGGACTTGCGTGGCTCGGTGGCAGACTTGCTCTGCGTGCGCGGCCGCTGCAGTTGCCTACGAATAGCAGTCTTTTTGCAGTGGTCGCGGCGCTCACTGTCTTCATCTTGCTCATCACAGGTGGACTAGTCACAGGTCTCGAGAGCGGTCTAACAGTACCTGATTGGCCCAACTCGTTTGGTCACAACATGCTGCTCTATCCGATCAGCGAAATGACGGGCGGCATTAAGTACGAGCACGCGCATCGCCTCTTTGGCATGTTGGTGGGAACCACTGCGTTGGTATTGGTGACGGTTGTCGTCCGTGATGATCGACGCGCGTCGGTGCGTGCTGCTGCGGTTGCGTTTCTCGTCATCGTCTGCGTGCAAGGATTGCTCGGCGGACTTCGCGTGACGGGAACACTCACCAACGCAACAAGTGGCGCGGAACTTTCACCAAGCACGCTGCTTGCGATCGTGCATGGCATGTTTGGGCAGATCGTGTTTGCAGTCGCGTGCGTCATTGCGTGCGTTACGAGCGCGAAGTGGAAAGACGCGATTCCTGGGGCAAACATCCAGGATGCGCAGCGCTTGCGCACATTGCCAGTGCTGCTTGCTGCCGCCTTGCTCGGGCAACTTTTCCTCGGCGCATCCTATCGACACTTGCAAATTCCGCCGCTTGATGGCGCTCCTGCAGTGCATCCTGCGTGGCCAATATGGGGTCACATCGCGGGTGCGTGTGTGATTCTTGTGCTCGCAGTCATCACTGGCGCGCACGCGTCAAGCCGCGCGCGCGAGATCAAACCAGTGCGCATTCTCGGCAAGGGACTCGTGCACACAGTGGGACTACAAGTCGTGCTTGGGATCGCGGCGCTTGTCGTCGTCATCATTCGTGCGGATGAAAATATTCCGAACTACGAAGTGTTGGTGACGACTGCGCATCAAGCGCTCGGCGCGTTGTTGCTTGCGATGGTGTGCATGTTGGCGGTGCTGTCGCGACGATTGATCGCGTCGCCGATCACTTGAGTGATGGCGCCGGCTTCAGCGCTTCTTCAAGCGCAAGCACCGCGTAAATCGTTGCGAGCGTTTCATTCGATTCTTCCCAGCGATCTGATTCGTTTTTCCACGAGCCGTTGGCGCGTTGGCGCGTGACGAGCGCGTTGATGAGTTCGCTTCTCCACTCATGCGAACGACCCGTGTTGTCGTGGATCGACGCGAGTCCCGACGCTTGCAACGCACGACTCATCGCGTGGATGTAATAGAAATAGCCTTGCTGTCCAAGCCCTGGATTCTCGAGGAAAGTGAAGTGCGCGCCGATCCATTCAAGCGCATCCTGCACGCGCGGATCTGCTGGCGAAAGACCCGCGTAGAGCAAGCTCTTGAATCCCGCGTATGTCATCGAACCGTAACTTCGTAAACTCTTCGTCGTCATCTTCTCACCGAAGCGACCTTCACCAGCCGCGTCGCTTGCGAAACTCTCGCCGCCATTGGCGGGCGTGTAGACAAAACCACCATCATTCGCGCCGTTTTCGGCCCATTTCGCAGGATTCGTAGCACTGCGATTCTGCGTGCGGCTGATGAAAGCGACCGCGCGTTCAAACGCCGGATCATCATGCGACACGCCTGCATCGTGCATTGCGTCAAGCATCATCTGCGTGTTCGAAAGATCAGGCCGCTTGCTGTTGCCGTAGCCCGCGCCGCCAAACCAATCTTTCGATGGATCGATTCCTTCAGCGTCATCCCATTGATTCTCACGCAGCCACGCGATCGCGCGCGTCGTTGCGGCAGTCGCATCAGCATCGCCCACTGTTGCAAGTCCGCTTGCGATCGCGCTCATCACATAGTTTCCGAGACCACCATTGACAACCGCGTCCGTCTCTGCGGCATTCGAAAGCACTGCAAGAATCGCGCTCTTTGCTTGCAGTTGCGCGCGTGCATCACTCGCTTCACCTAACTGCGCGAAGGCCTTCAACGCCATCGCCGTCACCGCCACGCTCGCGGCGCGTTGACGCGGTTGCATATCTGTCGGTGTGACTTCCGTGCCCTCGAACCACTTGCCATTCGCGCTCTGCGTGCGTGCAAGTTCAGCAAGCCCGCGATCAATCGCAAGGCGTGCGGCGTTGTATGTTTCTTCAGTCATCGCAAGATCAGTTGCGCGCGTGGCAATGCGCAACACCGCGATCGGCGGCGCGCTGCGCACGGAACCATCATGCGCAAACGGCGCGAGCGTCGTCAGTTTCTTCTCATCAATGCGCGAGTCAAGCGTCAGCGGCGTCGTCGATGTCGCAGCGGCACGCACCGTTCCATACAGCCACAAATCAGCAGCTTTCGCGCCCGAAGTGAACTGGCACGGAAACAGAAACACACCATTCGGAAGCGACACATTCGTGAAGCGCACCTTCACCATGAGCGAGTCGCCATCAGAGCGTTGCTCGAGCAACTCGGTCTTCGCTGCTGGATTCAAACTCGTCACACCACTAACGCGCGCGGCCGCCATGTGCTTGATCTCAATCTCAAATTCACTACTCGCGCCTTTCGCACTGAGCCCCACATTCTCGCGATACTCCGCAAAGTTCAGCGCAGGTGCAATGCGCGTCGTCTCATGACGCACGCGCAAATCAAGCACAGGGCACTTCGGATGATCGGTCTCAACAATCAGAAACGGCGGCACTTTCGCGCTCGCGCTTGGAGTGAAGTCGTAGCGCACCACTTGACGCGCCGCCGCAACCATCGGCTTTCCATCCGCGGTGAGCGCGGGCTTTCCCGCAACACTGAGCACCATGAACGGCGTGCCATCAGCAGCACTCAGTTCGAAAAACCCTTTCATGCGTTCAGGCGCAAGCGCATCAATGAACGCGGGATTCGCGCGCACCGCGTACGCCGTTTCAGCATCAATACGCACCTTCAACACTTGGTTAAAGCCTTCGAACACCAGTTGCACTTGCGCGGTCTTGGGTCCAACTGAGTGCGGCGTCTTCATCGACATCGGCATCTCAAGCATGCCCTTCGCAGGAATCACTTTGCCTGTGACATCGACGCTCGTGCAGGTGCAACTCGGCTGCGCAATCTTGATGGTGACGGGGCGGTCAAGCGGGTTGATGAGTTTGATCGTGGCCGACACCGTGACGCCAGGCTCAACGATGCCGAAGTTCACGCCTGGCGGATCAGCGATGATCGGTCCCGTGTTGGCTTGCGCTGTTGCAACCGCTGGCGGAGTTTGCGCCGCGAGATCGCGCTGCATAAATGTTCCGAACAGAACTGCGGAAAGCAGAAGTGCGTGAAGCACGCGAAGTCGTCGCTCGAAAAGTATCATGGGCGCGAGTGTACGGTTGGCAATCGCGCTGGCTGCGTCCACTACACTCGCTCGCATGCGCGCACTCACGATCGCCCGTCAAGGCATGCCTGTCCTTTCCAATGTCGAGTTCATCGCGGACTTTCCTGATCCAACCGCGAAGGCGGGTGAAGTTGTCGTGCGCACCGAAGCCGCCGCGCTCAATCATCTCGATCTGTGGGTTGGTCGCGGAATGCCGGGCATCGACATTCGCTACCCCGCGATTTCTGGTTCGGACGGCGCGGGAATCATCGAATCAGTCGGCGCGGGCGTCGATGCCGCGTGGATCGGTAAGCGCATCCTCCTCAACGCCGCCGTGCCGAAAGAAATCCCCGCGCGACCCGATCTGCGGCCTGCACCGCTCGACATCACCATGATTGGCGAGCACGGGCCTGGATGCCTTGCGGAGAAGTTTGTCGCGCCGATCGAAAACTGCCTTGAAATCGGCGAGAGCGACCCCATCACCGCCGCCGCGTTTGGGCTCTCGCATCTCACCGCTTGGCGCATGATGGTTACGCAAGCCGAAATGCGCGCGGGCTCGCTGGTGTTGATCACGGGTATCGGCGGGGGCGTTGCGCTCGCCTGCCTCGCAATTGCTCGGCATTTTGGCTGCGAAACGATCGTGACAAGTCGCCATCAATGGAAACTCGACCGCGCAAAGGCGCTCGGCGCGCATCACTGCGTGCTCGATGACGGAACTGATTGGTCGAAGCAGGTTCGTCAGCTCTCCGCGCGTCGAGGCGTCGATCTCTGCGTCGACAGCATCGGCAAAGCCGTTCACGGCTCGTGCATCAAGAGCCTCGCGCGCGGCGGAACCTTCGCCACCTGCGGCGCGACGACGGGTTCCGACGCGACCACTGATCTCACGCGAATCTTCTGGAACCAACTTCGTCTTGTCGGTGCAACCATGGGCGATATGCGCGAGTTTCGCGAGGTTGTCGCACTGTTTCGCTCAGGGGCGATCGCGCCCGTGATCGATCAGGTTTTCGCGCCGAGCGGCGGCCGCGAGGCGTTTGCCAGACTCGAAGCGGGGGAGCAGTTCGGCAAACTGGTCATCGATTGGCGCGAGAGTTGAAGCGAACTCGCGAGCACTTGAGCCGACGCGAACCGACGGAAGAAAAATCACGGGAGTTTTGTCGAGCGGTTGAATCGAGCGTCGACAGAGGCGTATACTGCGCGTTCGAGGTACACCCCTGATGAGTCAATCGACAGCCACTACTCCTTCAGCCAGCGCTACGGTTTCAACAACCAAGCCGAGCACCGCTCCGACCACTCGCGTCGACGCGCTTCCGTCGTGGAATGTGCTTCTGCACAACGACACGGTGAATGACATGGGTTTCGTGGTTGAATCACTTTGTCGATTCGCCCGTCTCAGCCTTCCGACAGCGACTAGATGCACGATGGAAGCCCACAAGAAGGGGCTTTCTTTAGTTATCGCGACGCATCGTGAGCATGCCGAACTGATAGCCGAACAACTGACTTCGCTCAGGCTGACTGTCACAATCGAACGCGGAGCGTAAGGCGTCGCGCCAAGCCGCGCACGACCTGACTCTCTCTCCCTCGGAAGCTCTGATCTTGCGCGTCAATGACGCGTCGGACCGAACCTCGAGCGCCCCAATCTCACGTGTCTCCACCTACCGATGGATCATCGTTCTTTATCAATTGGTAACACTTCGAAACGCACCGACTGCCCATCTATAACTTCTGTGAGTTATCATCCCACTCAGTTCAGAATTTTGGGAGCATTTTGAGGCTGAACGCAACCCGAACGCGTGATTCGTTCGAAATTGTTGGAAGACGAGAAGATTCCATTTGGATCGTCCGATCATGGCACTAGATTGAGGTGTTGCGCTTTCATTGAGCGCTGTGGTCCCCGCAGCTCTTGATGAAGGCACCAAAATTCGTGTTAAGTGCGACGAACCCGTCCGTTTCGGTGTTCGTGCAGAGTCCCCCGTGCAGCCGTCGGCTGCACTTCAACAGGCAAGGTCCGAGTCTCTCGGGCCATTTCAAGGAGCGATGCGATGCAGAAAATCCTAGGTACGAGCCTCC
>QWPU01000121.1 GCA_003671065.1 Planctomycetota bacterium
GGCGGAACTCTTTGTCACGGTCGCTGTGGGTCACACCTACCTCGTTCGTAACGGCAGCTATGAGGCGATTGACTTCGGTAGCGGGAGCATTAGCTTCAACCTTCCAGAACCATGCGCGCTCGACGCGTACACGGCTCTCGAAGGCGAAGTATGTGGCACTTCAACCAACGACGGCTGCAATGCCGGCGGCGTGACTGAAGCAACATCGATCGGTGCGACCATCAAGGGCACCTTCTTTCTGGCTGACGACGGCGCAGGTGGACTCACCCGCGATACCGACTTCTACTCATTCGATGTGGTCGGTGGCGATCAGCAAGTCACCATCAGCGCGAAGTCGGCTAGTTTCGTGACCGCGTTGATCCTCGGCGGTGACATTACCGTCGCTGATTGCGCGGGCATCACTGTGCTTTCTGCTGGTGCAGGCGTCTGCCCAACCAGCGCGAGCACTTGCCTCAGCGCAGGTTCGTACTTTGTGTTCGTCGGTATGAGCTTTGATAACCCGGTAACCGCATGCGGTAGCGGTGTGTTCACCGACTACTCGGTCTCAATCAGTTCAGTCCCTGCGCTTTGCCCAGAATCTCTCAGCCTCACCTGCGATGCTCCTGGTCCAAACACGTTCTCAACCAATGTTGATCCAAACTTGTCAACTCAGGGTCTCGTCGCTTGCGGCGTCAACCCAGCGTTCCCAGCATGCAACGGGGGCGGCACCACTGCCAACCGTTGGTGCAAGCCTTTCCCATTGGGAAGCGTCACTGGTTCGATCAGCTGCCTCAACATCGGTGTGTTCTGCGTGGTTCGTGATGTGAACGCCACCAACACCGCTTGCGCGAATTACATTTCAGACATTGCACTTCCGACGGTCATCACTATCTATCAGGACATCGACGGCGCGGCTCCACGCAACGCCGTCGTGACTGCAGGCGACGGCAACGATCTCGTGGTCGTGTCACAGCATGCACTCCTGATTCCAGGTGGCGCTTACAAGGGCACCATCAACTACGCGACTCCGCTCTGCCTTGACGGCGTGACCGGCAACCTCGTGGTTGAAATGCTCAACGGCGACTTCAACGCAGGCGTCGCAGGCGTCCCAGGCGCATCGGGTTACGGTCTCCGTCCAGCAGGCAACACGCCAGCTGGAACCACGAGCTCGAACACCTACTGCCGTCTGTCATGCGCTGATGCGTCTGGTCAGTATGTGCTCTGCGAAAGCCTCGGCGCGACTTTCCTCGCGAACTGGGTTGTTCAGTTCAACGGTGATTTCTCTGGTTGCGGTTCCAACTGCCCAGCTGACTTCAACGCTGACGGCTTCGTCACCGCAGCTGACCTTTCCACGCTCCTCGGCGCGTGGGGAACCCCAGCGGGCGACATCGATGGCGATGGCAACACCAGCGCCGCCGATCTCTCGGCCCTCCTCGGCTCATGGGGCGCTTGCCCATAAAGCAAGTCCTCTGAGTCAAGAAGGATCCGACAGTGAGGATCTACTCATCCCACAGCCCCCGACTTCGGTCGGGGGCTGTGCTTTTTGGGGTAGATTTTTGCGGATCGATGCTGTGGTAGCACAAGGCTTTTTACGCGGCAGCGCAACCGCGGAAAGGCGTTTCGTAATACGCTTTCCCCTCGCGCTGTCAGGTCGTCGGCTGCGATCGCGCGACTGTCGCGCTCCTTTGGAGTTTCCCTTCGTGCGAACTTTTTTGATTGTGATGGCTGTGCTCCTCGGTGTCCTCGTGGTGGGCGTTGTTGTGGCGGGTCCGTCTGCTATCGCGTTTCTTCCGACCTTTGGCGCGGGCGAAGAGGCGCTCGCTGTGCGGCTTGCACCTGTGACGAGTCGCGAGCTCCTTGAGACGGTGTCCGCACCAGGCGAACTCGATCCAGAAATCAAGGTTGATGTGAGCGCCGAAGTGAGCGCGCGCATTCTCGAAGTGCCATTTCGCGAAGGTGCGACGGTGCGTAAGGGCGAGATGGTCGTCAAACTTGATGACCGTGATTTGCTCGCGTCACTGCAAGCGCAGATGGCTCGGCGCGATGGCGAACGCTTCCGTTTGCGCAGCGAACAAGAGCGCCTTGCTGGACCGAACTCGCAACTGACAGTCGCGAAGTCGGCGCTTGAGCGCCAGCAATCGCTCTTTAGCACGGGGGATGTGAGTCGCGCTTCCCTTGATGACGCGATCGGGCGCGTGCAGGAACTGGAAGCGCAGATTTCCTCGGCAAAAGAAGGGCTTTCCGTCATCGAGAGTACGCTGGCTGCGGCCGAAGCCGACATCGAGCGCGCGCGTGAACTGCTCAAGAAGACGACGATCAACGCACCGATTGATGGTCAGATCACAGAGCTCAATGCTGAGCCTGGCGAGCTCGTCGTCGTCGGAACTATGAACAACGCGGGCACGAAGATTCTCACGATCGCTGACCTCGGCAGCGTGAGGCTCAAGGCGAAGGTTGCTGAAAGCGATGTCGCACGCGTGCGCGCGGGGCAAGAGGCGACGGTGCGCGTGAATGCGTATCGCAATCGCGACTTCAAAGGCACGGTTGATCGCGTCGCGTTGTCGCGCGGCACGGAGAATTCGTTCGGCTCAACGAGCGGTGGGACGGGAACGGGAAGCGGTGGCTGGTTCAAGTGTGAAGTGAAACTCGCGCTGACCGAAGGCGAAACGCTGTTGTCAGGACTTGCCGCTAATGTCGACATCGTGGTGGATCGCACCAGTGGATTGCTGGTGCCGAGTCAGGCGCTGATCGAACGGTCGATTGAAGATTTGCCGCCAGAGATGGCTTCGAGTCCGCTGATTGACCTCAAGCGCAAGAAGGCGACCGTGGTCTATCGCATGATCGATGGCAAGGCATCGGTGACGCTCGTGAAGACCGGCTCGTCGAATCTTGCTGACACGATGATCACCGAAGGCATCAACGCAGGCGACATCGTGGTGACGGGACCGTATCGCGTGCTTGAGCGACTGAAGGAAGGCGATGCGATTCGCGAGGAAACCGCGAAGGACGCGCTTGAACGCGAAGGCGATACGAAAGTCGGAGTGAGCGTTGGTTGACGCGCGCTCGGCGCTTGCGCCAACAACTGCGCCAACAACTGCGCCAACAACCGCGCCAAGCGCAACGCTGAACGCCGACAGCGCGCTCATCGATGTGCGCGCGCTCTCGAAGATCTATCGCGTGGGCGTGGAGACGATTCGCGCACTGAACGGCCTCGATCTCTCGGTCGGTCGCAACGAGATGGTGGCGATCATGGGTTCGTCGGGCTCAGGCAAGAGCACGCTCATGAACATGCTCGGTTGCCTCGATCGACCGACATCGGGTTCGTATCTGCTGAATGGTCGCGATGTGAGTCGCATGAACGCGACTGAACTTGCGCGCGTGCGCAATGAAGAGATTGGCTTTGTGTTTCAGAGCTTCGAGCTTTTGCCGAGGCAAACCGCGCTGGAAAATGTGGAACTGCCGTTGATTTATGCGCAGGGCGCATGGCGTGGTCGCCGCGCGCGCGCACTTGCGGCGCTTGATCGGGTGGGTCTTGCGGACCGCGTGCATCACCGACCGAATCAGTTGAGCGGTGGTCAGCGTCAACGCGTCGCCATCGCGCGCGCGATTCTCAACAAGCCTTCAATCTTGCTCGCGGATGAACCAACAGGAAATCTCGACAGCGCGACAACGACGGAAATTCTCGCGCTCTTTCGGCAGATTCACGCCGAAGGCCAGACCGTCATCATTGTCACGCACGAGAACGAAGTCGCCGCGCATTGTCATCGCGTCGTGCGTTTGCGCGACGGTCGCGTGCTGAGCGATCTCGCGGTGGCTGATGATGTTGCAGGACGAAGTGGCGGTGGAGCATGATGACTCCGCTTTTTTGGTTGCAAGCGATCACGCTCGCGTTCTCGCAAATCTGGGCGAACAAGTCGCGCGCATGCTTGACTGCGCTCGGCATCATCGTCGGTGTCGCGAGTACCACCGCAGTGATTGCCGCGCTCGAAGGCCTCAAAGTGAAAGTGCTCGCGGAGTTTGAATCGGTTGGCGCGAGCAAGTTCTTCGTGTTTCCTGATCGCCCCGACAACGCACCGCGCAACATGTACCCGTGGGAGAAGATTCTCATCAAGACCGCTGAAGTGAAGGCGATTCGAGATGAATGCACGCTGATCAAAGCGGTGACGCCGATCACCGAAGTCGGGCTCGATGTGCAAGCAGGGGAGAAGATCATCGAGGGCATCACCATCGGGGGCATCTGGCCCGATTGGCATTTGGTGCAGAATCGTTTCGTGCAGGAAGGTCGACCGTTCTCGCAAGTCGATATCGATAGCGAGCGGCAAGTCTGCCTCATCAATGCCGACGCGATCATCGAATTGAATCTCGTTGCGAATCCTGTTGGCGAAGCGATCCTCATCGGCGGTCGACGATTCATGATCATTGGAATCGTCGAGACCACGCAAGCGCGTTTCTTCGGCATGAACACATCGAGCGCAGAGATCTTCATTCCGTTTTCCGTCGCCGAGAAGATGCAAGAGCGCAACTTCTTCTTGCGCGTCGAAGGATTGTTCGTCTCGCCTGATGCGAGTGAAGATGGCAAAGACGAAGTGCGTTTCGTGATGCGTCGCATGCGCGGCATTGCGCCTGGGGACATTGAAACATTTCAAGTGGCCGCGATCGACAAGTTCATCGAGCAGTTCAAAACTCTTGCGACGGGCATCACTGCGATCGCGGGCGGCATCGTTGGAATCAGTTTGCTTGTCGGCGGCATCGGCATCATGAACATCATGTTGGTGAGCGTGAGTGAACGCACGCGTGAGATTGGATTGCGTAAAGCAGTCGGCGCGACACCGATGGCGATTCTGTTGCAGTTCTTGCTTGAAGCGGTGACGCTCTGCGTTGTTGGCGGATTTGTAGGGATTGCGGTCGGGCGATTGGCCGCGTTTGGTCTCACGCAAATTCCTGGCGCGCAACTCGAGCAGGCAGATATTCCATTTTGGGCGGTGGCGCTGAGCTTTGCGTTTAGTGCTTTCACAGGCGTGGTTTTTGGCATGTTCCCCGCGATCAAAGCTGCGCGCCTCGATCCGATTGAGGCGTTGCGTCATGAGTGAGTTTGAACGAATGAACGAGACTTCGACACGGTTCGTTGTTCGCCGCATGTCAAGCGCGCTGGTGCTCGCGGTGGTCGCCGCAATGCCTGCGTGTCGCACGGGCGTCTTCGACAACGAGAATCCGCAGTGGCGCGTGCCCGCTTCAGAGTTGCGTCGCATTGATGGCATCGATCCCGCGGCGCGCGCGATGGAGCCACCGATCACGCTCGAAGACGCAGCGAAGAATGCGTTGAGCGAAATAGCTGTGCCTGCAGCAGCGACGACGGCCGTCGAACTCACACTCGCTGATGTGCGCAGCGCAGTGCTTGCGAACAATCTTGATCTGCGCACCGTGCTTGTTGATCCCGCGATCGCGCGCGCGAATCTCTCGGCAGAAGAAGCGAAATTCGAGAATGTGTTCTTTGCCGAGTACACCCGCAACTCCAACAGTGTGTTTTCGGATCTCGCCACGGGTGTGACGCCTGACAGCGATTTGTTCGACGCAGGATTTCGTATTCCGCTGGCCACTGGTGGCGAGATTGATGTGTCGGCGCCCTTGACGCGCGCGGCCAACGGCCTTTCGTTTGGCGACAATGATGATTGGCTCGCGGCGGTCAGTCTGTCGATGAGCCAACCGCTCTTGCGCGGCGCAGGTGTCGACGCGAACACGCACTCGATTCGCGTTGCGAATTGGCAAGGGCAGATTACTGATGCGCGCACGAAACTCGAAGCCATTCGCATCATCGCCACTGCTGACAAGGCGTATTGGAATGTGTACTCGTCGTATCGCGAACTCGGTGTGAGGCGCGCTCAATATGAAGTGGCGCAAAAACAACTCGAGCGCGCGCGGCGACGAGTGACGCAAGGCGACGCGCCTGAAATCGAAGTGACGCGCGCCGAAAGCGGCATCGGTCGCACGCTTGAGCAGATCATCATTGCCGACGCGAGCCTTCGCATTCGCCAGCGCGCGCTCAAGCGCCTGATGAATCGCGATGACTTGCCAGTGTCTGCAGATACTCCTGTGAAGCCCGCGAGCGAAGCGAATCCCGTGGGGCTCAAGCTCAATGGTGAAACGCTCGCGACGCAAGCAGTTGCCAATCGCATGGAGATGATCGAACTCGAGCTGCAACTCGCGATCGATCAGAGCGAGATCGGCTTTCGTCGAAACGCCGCGCTGCCCTTGTTTGTGCTTGATTACGGCTACAACATTCAAGGCGTGGGCAGCGAAGCGAATGAGTCGTACGGTGACATGGGCAACGCCGACAGTTTCAATGTCGGTGTGCGCGCCGAGATTCCGATGGGCAACGAAGCCGCAGAAAGCCGCGTGAACGCAGCGATTCTGGCACGCGTGCAACGACTCGGTTCGCGCGAAGCTCGAAGGCAATCGATTCGCACCGAAGTCTTCGACGCGCTCGACGGCCTCACGCAGAATTGGCAACGCATTCTCGCGGCGCGACTTGAAACCATTCTCGCCGCGCGCACGCTCGCGGGCGAAGAACGACAGTTTGATGTTGGACTGCGCACAAGTACCGATGTGCTCGACGCATCAGCAAGTTTGGCGGACGCGCAGAGCCGCGAAGTGCTTGCGTTGAGCAGTTACCAAATCTCGCTCATCGATCTCGCGTTTGCGACGGGAACTTCGCTCGGTGCCGCGCGCATTCGTTGGGAACCGTTCTCGCTTGATGAACTGCCTGCGCTTGAAGACCTGCCAGATGCGGTGGATTCACCGATCAAGGGCGGTTTCACAGAAGAGCCGCCAGCAAGCGAGTGAGATGAATTCGCGTTACGACTCGCGCATCGTGCGAGCCGCATCAATCGCTTGCAGCGCGAGATCACGCACACTCGCAGACATTGTTTCATCATCATGGAGCTCACTGAGTGCGCGAGTGAGCGTTTCCCCGCGTTGCGTAGTGATGAGCGTTCCGTGTCGCACAAGTGCCGCGCCAATCGCCACCGCGTACAAACGAGCCGCAAGACTTCGCTCCGCTGGCGTCGTGCCAGTCTTACGCAACATCTTGTAGGCGTTCTTCAACTCAACGAGTTGCGCAAGCGTGGTAGCGCCATCGAGCAGCCCACCAAACGCATCACTCGCATGAGGCACGATTTCGCGCGTGAGCCAGTTCGCGCCGGCAAGAGCAGGCGACGCATCAAGTTCAAACGCCCAACGCAGCGTGTCTTCGAGACCTTTGGACGCGCCGCTCGATGCAGACTCGTTCAAGGGGTTTCGTAATTGATCTGCGTTCGAATCAGCGTGCGTCATGCGTGCTTCCTATCGATCGTTCAAAGTAGACAACAACTCGCGCACTTCATCGTGCAAGTCTTTCGGATCCGCCACCGTCTGTCGAAGTTCATCCATCAAGATCGCAGCAAACTTTCGTTTCGCGATCAGCAACTTCGCCGCGCACGCACCGCGTCCAAGACCGAAGCGCGCCGTGATGTCGCTGTAGTCGGCACTCGTTCCATCAAGCGCAGGCGCCAGCACGCGCAGTCGAAAGATTTCCCACGAAACCTCATCGTTCGCATCCAACAGCGTGCGTTGGAGTTGCTCGCTTGCACTGCGAATCATGCCAGCGACAAATCGCGTATTGAACGCGCGCTCAGGTGACGAACTCGCGTTGCTCGCAGGTTCAGCACCACGAGCAGCAAGCGCATCAAACGCTACAACAACGCCGCCACCCTCAGGCCTGCGCTTCACCGCTGACTTTCGTCGATGCATGTCATTCAGATAATTGCGAACCGATCCCAAGAGCAGCGTGCGAAATCGCCCGCGCTCCTCATCCGCCTTCGCCACCAACGATCGCGCGAGAAATACATCGCAGAAAAACCCCTGCGTCAGTTCCGTCGCTTCATCCGCCGATCGCCCACTCGCCCGAATAAACGCAAAGATCGCGGGCCAAGCACGCCGAGTCAGCGCCTCAAGACTCACGCGCGCAGTCGACGACTCACTCGCCGCATCGCGAACAAGTTCCCAATTGGTCTGAGTCAACGCAGGATGTCGCGCAGGAGGTTTCAAGGTAACTTCGATTGATTTCGTTTTACGGAGCACGCTTCGCAAACCTGCCGCGCGCACTCGGTGAAGCGCTGAGAGAATACGCTGACTCGAGTTGGTTCGCCATGCAGGCGCTGCAGCGGTGGCGGTTGGGAGTTCTCAACACCAAGCCCGAGCCGTGGCTGATGCGCTTCGACTTCTTGAGGCGTGTTCCTCGCTCGCACGGGAACTTGAGCAAACGGAGCATGATTTTCTAGACACAATCGTCGATTGCATCGGAGGCGGTGTTGCGATCGGCGCACCTGCTTCACGAGCCGAGCGTGACGCCATGCTCGAAGGTCTCTCACTTCGCGCTCAGCGTCGGTGGCATCGCGAAGCAGATGCGGACACAATCGCAAGAATGTCTTGAGGCGATCATGACCTCCTGCACTCCCGAGCATGCAGACGCGATCCGTTCACGCAT
>QWPU01000122.1 GCA_003671065.1 Planctomycetota bacterium
TACGTTGCGCCAGTGACTACCTCGACAGTTGCATCTGGAATCGTGCTGACAGGCGTTGATTCATCAGGCGCCATCGAGAGGTCGCTCCACACTGAGATCGTCGAGACGAGTTGATACATCGTGGCGACAGGCGCGAGCACATCCGCTGACGCCTTGGTGATGCGCGGCACATACGACGAGTTGTCGATGACCGCGTCGAAGCGCGTGCCGTCTTTCGTCATCGTCGCGACCAGCGCCTCAAGGCTCTTCAAACCATCGCCTTTGTTTGGATCGCGATCGCCCCGCAGCTGCGTGATTCCCTTGAATTCCTCGCCCGCAAAGAGCGCGGGTGCGGTCTTGCCGCGATTGAACAGCGTAAGTTCCCACTTCATCGCCATCGCTTGCTCAACGAGGTGCGGACCGAGAAAGCCTGTGCCACCGAGAATGAGAATGCGCATGCGGCAAGCGTATCCGCGCATCGGCGAGCCGCGTTCACCTTAGGATGCCGCCGTGGTCACTCGCACAAACTCTTCGCTTCTGTTGCTCATCGCCCTCGCACTCATCGGCGCAGGTCTATGGATGAGATTCGGCGGCGAGAGCGAAGTTGCGAGCACGGAGTTGCAAGCGCATCGCAGTGGAGCGCGTAAAGATGAACCCGCGACGGGACCGCGTCCGCAGCTCACGCTTGCGAGCGAGACGATCAACCTCGGGACCGTTTCCCAGTGTGATGGCGCGAAGGTTGTTGATGTCGTGCTTACCAACGGCGGCACTGTGCCCGTCATCGTCACGGGATGGATCTCATCATGCGGCTGCATCAGCGTGCTTGAAGAACCAGGGTTTTCGATTGAAGCGGGGGCGATTCACAAGTTGCCGCTGCAAGTTGATGCGTGGGGCATCGGTGGCAAGAGTCATCGCATCGACTTTCGTCTTGAGGGCAATGCGCTCGGTGCGCGGCTGCGTGTGGACTACACGATCGATAGCCCTATTCGCTCGCGACCAAGTGTGGCGACGCGACCAGATCTCGGCGGCAAACTCGCCGTTGAGTTCGAACGATCAGCGGCCGACGGCGCCCACATTGATGAACCGTTCACGGTGCTCGGTGTGATTCCGCCTGTCGCAACGATCTACACGGTTGCCGAAGGCGAAGAGCCGATCGCTGCGGGTTGGGCTGGCATCGTGATTGACTTCGCGCAGATCGATGATCTCGCGCGTTTGCCTGACGCTGAAAACGATCCATCGTTTGATTGGAAAGTGTCGGAAAAAGGGCGAAAATGGCGCTCATGCGAGTTGCGCATTCGCACCGACTCGCTCGCCTGCAACGAGATTCGTTTGCGCGTGCGCAACAACTAACATCGCGCTTTGCAGATCTCAACACATCTCAATAAGCATCGTCACCGCGTTGCCACCACCCAAGCACAGTGAGCACACGCCGCGCTTTCCACCAGTGCGTCTGAGTTGATGAATGAGCGTGACAAGCACGCGCGCACCGCTTGCGCCGATCGGATGACCCAATGCAACGCCGCCGCCGCAAATGTTCAGTTTCGATTCGCAAATGCCCAGCGGCTTGATGTCCGCAAGCACTTGACCAGCGAACGCTTCGTTGAGTTCGAAGAGATCGATGTCGGCGACAGTGAGATTGTTCTTCGCAAGAATCGCTTCGATGCCGAGTTTCGGCGCAAAGAACAATTCCTTCGGCGAAGTGCCAACGGTGTTCGAATCAATGATCTTCGCCAGCGGCTTCGCACCAGTCTTCTTGAGACCTTCTTCGCTCATGACAAGCACCGCAGCAGCGCCATCAGAAATCTGGCTCGCATTGCCCGCAGTGGCAGTGCCGTCTTTGCCAAACGCGGGCTTGAGCTTCGCAAGTCCATCGGCAGTCGTGTCAGCGCGAATACCTTCGTCGGCTTCAACGCCCACTTTTGTAAGGCACTGCTCGGCACTGAGCGTCACGATTTCCGCTTTAAAATGCCCGTCTTTCGTCGCCTGTGCAGCGCGTTGATGGCTTTGTGCGGCGAAGCGATCTTGATCAGCGCGCGTCACACCATGGAGCGCGGTGAGGTAGTCACACGCGCAACCCATCGCCCATTTCTCAAACGCGCAGGTGAGACCATCAGCCGCCATGTGATCTTGCATGCTGGTGGGTCCATACTTCACGCCGTTACGCATGTGCATCATGTGCGGCGCGAGATCCATGTTCTCAATGCCGCCCGCGAGCACGACATGATTGTCGCCCGCGCGAATCGACTGCGCGGCTTGCATCACTGCTTGCAAACCCGAGCCGCAGACCTTGTTCACCGTGACGGCGCTGATCGTGTCGGCGAGCCCAGCGCCAAGCGCCACTTGTCGCGCAGGATTTTGACCAACTCCAGCTTGCAGCACATTGCCCATGATGCACTCATCGACATGCGCGGCCGCCGCAGGAACTTCAGCGAAGAGCGCCTTGGCGACGATCGCACCGAGCGCAGGAGCAGGAACGCGCGCCAGACCGCCCATGAACTTGCCAACGGGAGTGCGACGGGCGGCGACGATGTAGACAGCGGGGCGATTGGACATGATTTCTTTCGTTCGTTCTGCGTGGAGTGCGCGAGTTGAGGGCGCCGATGATAGCGAAGCAGCGCCCGATCTTGCAGCGTTCGCGCCTTCTGGCGTACGCTGCGGATCGATCCTCTCTGCCACGGAAACTTACCGCTATGCCCAACGATTTCTCCGAAAACCTGATGAGTCTGCAAAGCCACATTCTGCTGGAGGAGGCGAAGCATCCGAGTGCGAGCGGTGATTTCACCTGGATCATCAGCGGGATTTCGCTGGCGGCGAAGTCGATTGCCAACCATGTGCGCCGCGCGCGTTTGTCGGGCGCAATCGGCAAGTTCGGCGAGACCAACATCCAAGGCGAAGAGCAGCAGAAGCTCGATGTGATCGCCAACAACGCGCTCATGCGCTGCCTCGGCACGCGTGCGTCGGTCGCGGTGCTTGCGAGCGAAGAGGATGATGAGCCGACGATCTTGCGGCGCGGCAGCGAAGGCGGAAAGTATTGCGTGCTGTTCGATCCGCTTGACGGCAGTTCGAATCTCGACACGGGCGTCGGCGTCGGGACGATCTTTTCGATTTTGCGTAATGATCCGACGATTCCAGACGCGCAAACCACGGTCTGTCAGCCTGGATCAAAGCAAGTTGCGGCTGGCTATGTGCTGTATGGTTCGTCAACGATCTTCGTCTTCACAACAGGTTACGGCGTCGCGCTCTTCGAGCTTGATCCCTACATTGGTTCATTCTTGCTCGTCAAAGACGGCATCCGAATTCCTGATTCGAACAAGACCTACTCAGTGAACGAGGCATACGCGTCATCGTTTCCTGAGCCATATCAGAAGTACCTCGCGTGGGCGCACAACAACGGCTACTCGTCGCGCTACGTCGGTTCGATGGTTGCCGATATACATCGCACGCTGCTCACAGGCGGTGTCTTTATGTATCCGCCCACGAAGAAGAATCCCGAAGGCAAGTTGCGCTATCTCTACGAAGCAAGCCCAATGGCTTTCATCATGGAAGCCGCAGGCGGCGCGGCGTACTCAGGCGCGATTCGCACGCTCGACCACCAGCCAAGGCTCGTGCACGAGCGCGTGCCGGTGCTGCTCGGTTCCAAGAGCGAAGTAGAACGCGTCCGCAGCTTCGGCGGCTGAGACAGGGTGCCTCGTCGCGCCAGCAAGTTTCTTTGTGATTATTAAGAAATTCAGAGATTGCCTTCGCTATAGCGCGCGGGTGCCGTATCTTGTCGTTGGCAACGCGAGGTCTTACGCGCTGCCAATCATTTCATTTGAGGGCGCGATTCTGTTTCGACTGCATGGTCGACAGATTGGTAAACAGACCGAGCCGACCGTACGCATGATCGATAGATGATGCTGCGAATCGGCTGCTTGTAACGATTCGCAGTGCACAAAGTGGTGTGCACGGCTAGTCGCGCGTCCTAGACACATTTCAGTCAGCGTCACTCGTATTGCGAGCGATGCTGTTGCTTGAACTAGTTCATGGACTCAGTTCATGGACTCAGTTCATGGAACTAGTTCCTTCGCTCGCGTCGTTGCGATGTTTCGCTGGCGCGGAATGGCTGTGGATTTATACATCGCATTTTTTTTGAACATCCTGAAATCACTCGTTTTGAAGGGAATCTCGCATGGCACAGCGCACTGATGACACTCGCTCTCGCAGAGGTGAATCGATGGACTCGCAGCGCAGTGACGCCCGCTCGTCCTCCGCGTCGCGTCCGACAAAGGTCAAGTCGAAACCGCGTAACGCAGTCGGTTCGTGGGAGCACGCGCGCGAATCAGGTGTGTGGGTTGCGACACTCTTCATTCCCGTTTTCAGCATGGGAGTCCTCATCTGGATCCTCGGAATGTCGGTGATTCTCAAACGCCCCGCGCCAATCCCTGTTGCGCACGGCTTGCTTTCATCGATGTTTCTTCAAATCGGCGTGTGCGTCGGCTTCCTCGCGATCCTTGCTCAAGCCTTCATCGCCTGCACGATTTCGCAAGCGCCGCGCCTGTGTCGAAGTTCACTGAGCGCGTTCATTCCACTCATTTCGCTCGTCACTTTCTGCGCGTCACTCGCGTTGCTGTGGATGTCGTTCTCGATGCGCGACGAGCTCGCAGGAAGCTTGTGGGCGGCGATTCTTGCCACCACGCCAGCGCTCCTCTTGTGCGCGCTTGCGATGGCGCTCCCAATCATCAGCAATGGCAAACACGGAGTGGAATTGGCTAACTCAGGCGCGATTTGGTGGTTTTTCACAATCGTCGCGATCATCGCGCTGCCCTTCATGCCCTACTGGTGGATCCCGGTCGCACTCGCAGTTCCAGGCACATTGGCAACAGGACGAGCGAGCGGAAGACTCTGGGGACGCTACGAGGGAAGCTTCGTCGTAGCAGGGGAAGTAGATGTCGGCGCCCTCGCGCGGCGCCTCGAACTTGAACGCGATTGAGCGGTGGCTGCCCTTGGACTTCAGACAGAGGCGTTTGTCGAGATCAGTCTTGACTCCAGTCTTGAAATCCGTCCCACCCGTAACACGGCGCGCCTGTGAAAAGAAGCACGAAGTATTTCGCGCAATTTCACATTTGCAGCGAACACCGCATTGCACAGGCCGCCTGTTCCGATGATGCTGCATCCAGAGCGCGCTGATTGTTCGTGCCCTCACGCACACATCCACACACTGTTGCTGTTTCGTTGTTGAGCGTCACACCGCGCTCGGCATTCGCGTGAAGAAACCCGCGCCACTTCGTACTTGAAGCATGGCGAGAAGGAGAATCTCATGGCGCACACGCAGTATCCATCGATGCATCGCTCGAAGGGGCATGACAACATTGATGAAGAAGTCGACAACTATCGTTCGCGTCGAAGAGCGGCCAAACTTAATGCTGAAGGTGCGTGGGTCGCATCGCTGTTTTTAATAGCGGTTGCATTGCTCATGCCGCTGTGGTTTCTCGCAACATCAGTTGCGTTCGTGAACGCAGAGCTCGAAGCCGTTGGAAGCGCGCCGATGTTTGCGCGTTCAACTGAGATCATCCTGCTTGGACTCGGAACGGTGGCGACATGGTTCGCGCGCGCGCCGCGACTGGGCAAAGGGCCACGTCGACAGCGCTTGCGCATCGGTTCGATCGGAGCATTGGCGTGGGCGTTTGCAAGCGCTTCACTCTTACTTGTGGTCACGATTCCCGAGGCTTGGTGGCTTCCGACATTCTTCGCGCTGTGCGGCTCGGCATGCACGGCGCCCGCAGCGTTGCGCGTGTGGCGTCATTACGAGGGCTCAGTCGCAAGCGCGGCGCACTGACTTGTAGATCCGACCACCTAGGGAACACTTCGCACTCGGCTTTGGGGGCGATAAGAAGCCTGATTCTGGTTCGCATGGTTCAACCGGGAACGCAGTTGGGAGAACTTCTGGTTTCGTGGACTTTACGCGCAGAGAATCCGCGCGAGGTCCTATTCCCCTTAACGAGCATTGGTGGCGATTCCCGTTTTCGCCCAAGTGTGCTCAATATCCGGGCGACAGTTCTATCTCAGGGGACAATTATGAATTCTACATCAACAAGCATCCTGGCCTTTGCCAGCACGGCGTTCTCAGTGACGGCCGCGAACGCAACGTTCTCCGCGACCTACCTCGGTATCGGTGCATTTGAAACGCATCAAGCCGCGTTCAGTTCCTCCCTGGCATGGGACTCCGTTGCCTCGGTGAACTACTTCAACTTGAAGATGGCGGAACGTCGATGGGATCGTGCTGGCAGCACCGAGTTCAGTTGGTGCATCCAAGTCTTCCAAGGTCTGGAAAACGGCGCGACTTACGCCTTCGAGAATGTCGCACTCGAGTTGGTGCCACAGTCGCCGCCGGCTCCTGGACCAATGGGAGTTACCAAGGCAAACCTGCTGCGCGATGCCTCAGCGCGTTGGCTTGGCGCCGACAGTCGCGTGATCGGATCTGCAGGCTCCGCCAATGCCGCCGCAGCTGCGTTCAATTCATTGGTTTGGGAGATCACGCACGAAAATTTCGCAAGCAGTGACATCAATGTCTCGCTCTCGCGAATGTCGCTGACTACCGGCGCACTGCGCGCCAATCTCACTGGCGAAGCAGCCGTGATTTACGCGAACATGTTTGCGTCGCTCGGTGTTGGCGGCTGGCAAACCGTGGGCTGCGAAGGTTGGCTCAACGGATCGGCACAAGATCAGTTCCGCACCGTCCCTGGACCCGCCGCGTTGGCGCTGCTGGCGTGCGGCGGATTGCTCACTCGCCGTCGCCGCTGATCGCGCGGGAGCGTTCCACCGTACGCTTCGCGTGTGACTTCTCGTATTCATGTCGTTGGTTCGTTGATGATTGATCGCGTGGTGCGCGTGGAAGAACTTCCGCGTGCAGGCGAGACCGTTGCTGCGTTGAGCAGCGCGACTTTCCCAGGCGGCAAAGGCGCGAATCAAGCGGCCGCAGCGGCAATGTGTGGCGCGCGCGTGAGCATGCTTGGTCGCACGGGAGTCGATGGTGCGTTCATCGTTGATGCGCTGCGCTACGCGGGTGTTGAGACGAGTTCGATCGACACGAATGACACGACCTCGGGCGCGGCGCTCGTGATGGTGAATCATCGCGGCGAGAACGCGATCGTGATTGCGAAAGAATCGAACACTCGCATTTCGCTTATTGATGTTGAAGAGTTTCTCACGCCCGCCACCACAGGCGACATCGTGTTGCTGCAAAATGAATGCGCGTTGCTTGGAGAAACGATCGCACACGCGTCGGCGCGTGGGCTGCGCGTGTGGCTCAACGCGGCGCCTGCGGATGATTCGCTGCGCGTGATTGCGTTTGAGAAACTCGCTGGTCTTGTTGTGAATGAAACTGAAGCGCATGCGCTCACAGGTGAAGTCGATCCGCCGCGCGCGCTCGAACTACTGAGTGAGCGAATGCCGAGCGGCATCGTCATCATCACGCTCGGTGCCAGTGGCGCGATTGCCGCGAGTGGCCGCGAGCGTCACGCGCACGCAGGATTCGTCGTCAACGCGCGCGACACCGTTGGCTGCGGCGACGCATTCGTCGGCGCGTTTCTCGCTGCAATTGCCGAGGGAATCGACATGCCGCGCGCTCTGACCCGAGCCAACGCAGCTGGCGCGCTCAGCGCAATGAGCGAAGGCGCGATTCCATCACTGCCTTCGCGAGCCGAAGTTGATGCAGCCGCGCAATTGCCCGCAGGCACGCGTCTCGCGCCAAGACCGCCAAGGGCGGTTCCATCGCACAACCCTGAGCCTTGCAGAAACTGCGGCTACAACCTCACAGGAAACACCGCGGCAATGCGCTGCCCTGAGTGCGGCGCGAAGGTGCAGCCGTTCAATCGCAGCAGGCCGGTGTGGCTGCAACCGGTGTGGCTGCAAACTGAGTCCCTCACGCGCGTCGTGCTCGGCGCCCGCATCGTGAGCATCGTGACCGCCGCGTTACTGGCAGTTCCCATGTTGCAACTGCTTGGCATGTTTATCGTTCCACGAGTGTGGCCCGCGAGAAGCGCCTGGGAAGTGACTGCGGTCGCGCTTATCATCGCGATGTTTGCGCAGATAGTGGGGCAGGCGATTGGCACATGGATGATCGCAGTGCCGCTCCTCGATGGAAGTCGGCGGGTTTGGCTGCGCGCGTTGCTCCTCGTGCGTGCAATTCTGTTGCTGCCGCTAACTTTGGCGTTCGTAGCAGCGATCACAGCGGCGCTCGGTGCTCAGGGTTCATTACCCTTGCTCGATATGCAGTACATGAAGGGCTTCCTCTACAGCGGCGGCATCCTCATCGTCCCGTTCGGTCTATTGGTGGCCTTTGGGTGCGACATCGCGGTCATGCGGATGGTGAAGAGCCTTGTGACCGACACTGGCGTGACAGTGCCATCTGGCGTGAGCATTCGGGCTGAGGTCATGCGCATCCTGATGTGGATCGTGTTGCCTTTGTCGCTGTTTACTTTTTGGTGGGGGGGTGTGTTGTTGGTGCCGATCGTGTGGGTGGTTGCGTTGAT